>NZ_JAMPQO010000010.1:0-228669 GCF_028482485.1 Providencia sp. PROV116
TTTCGAGTACTGATGGACTTAAAAAATCCTGCATATTTAAACGGTTAAATATTGATATTTAACCGTTTTTTATTTTTAGTGTGAAATAAAAGCCCCCCAGTTAAGGGGGGAATAAGACTACCAACAGGGACTAGGAATGGAACTTAAATCTGAGCGATTAAGCGATACTTGCCATTTCTTGTTGAGCTTCTTTGGGCGTTGCTTTTTTGACAATGGCATAAAGCACACCAGAAACCACCGTACCAGCTACTATCGCGAATAAATACATCAATACATGATTAATAGCTCCGGGTATTAACAGCACAAATAAACCACCGTGAGGTGCCATCAACTGAATACCAAAGTACATGGATAGCGCCCCAGTTATTGCACCACCAATGATACAAACAGGAAGAACACGGATAGGGTCTTTGGCGGCAAACGGAATAGCACCTTCTGAAATAAAACATAAACCGAGAACAAAAGAGGCTTTACCTGCTTCGCGTTCAGCGGGAACAAATTTATGTCTCGCTATTAATGTGGCAATCCCCATTGCCAATGGCGGCACCATACCTGCAGCCATAATCGCTGCCATTGGTGCGTAGGTTTGTGAACTTAATAGGCCGACACCAAAGGCGTAAGCAGCTTTGTTGACCGGGCCTCCCATATCCGTACACATCATGGCACCCAATATTGCACCTAAGATCACTGCATTGGTGGTTCCCATGGTATTTAGCCAGTTAGTTAACCAGTCCATCAACCACGCTACAGGGTGACCAATCACATAGATCATGGCTAAACCGGTAAATAAAGTCGAAATCAATGGCACGATTAAAATCGGTTTTAACGCTTCCATTGTTTGCGGTAATTTTAATCGAGTGCTAATAAAGTGAGCACTGTAGCCCGCAAGGAAACCGGAAATGATCCCGCCTAAAAAACCTGCACCTAAGGTGGTCGCAAGTACCCCACCGACTAAACCCGGGGTTAGCCCTGTTCTGTCAGCAATGGAATAGGCGATATAACCCGATAGTACAGGCACCATTAATGCAAGGGCTGTTTGCCCACCAATTAGGCTAAGCGCCCAGGCCAGAGAGCCTTCTACATTGGATGCCTCTAAACCAAAAGCAAATGAAAGTGCAGTACACAATCCTCCTGCCACAACCATCGGGAGCATATAAGACACACCTGTGAGTAAGTGCTTATAGACTCCGCGTTTTTCGTTGGATTGGCTTGATTGTGATGAGTTTTTGCCATTTTGTGGCGAAAATGTACTCGCCTCCTTTATCGCTCTATCTAATTCCTGTGCTGTTTTCTTCAATGCTGCACTGGTAGAGGTGCGGTACATTGGCTTTCCCGCAAATTTATCCACATTGACTTCGATATCAGCAGCGACAATGACTAAATCAGCTTGTGCAATTTCTTCTGGTGTAATTTCATTTCCAACCCCTACAGAACCACGGGTTTCTACTTTGATATTCCAGCCTCGTTTTTTTGCTTCAGCTTCAAGTGCTTCTGCGGACATATAAGTGTGAGCAACCCCTGTAGGGCAAGCTGTAACGGCTAATATAGAGAAAGTTTTTGTGTGCTGCGGTTCGGCAATTTGTTGTTCACAAAGTGTGGCTTCATTAATTGCTGATGTCAGGAATTCAGCAGGTTGCCTAACAGCGACATCGGGGTGGCCGAAATAGATTTTTTTGTCTGCACAATTGAAATCTTCAGGCAACTGAGTGTCGAAACAAATCACAATATCTGCATCAGTAATTTGTTCAGTAAAGGTGATATTTTGTAAGGCAGATACATTTTTTAAGGCATCGATGGCTAGCCAGCAAATAGCAGGGCCTTGCTGGTGGCTTGGAGCGATTAATATTTTCATGTTTTTCATCCTCATTGAGCCGTAAACGGTTGTAAGTCAACCTTTGTCATCATATGTGCAAGTTGCGCTCGGTCTGTGATACCGACATTGGGTTGGGAGACTGCAAGTGCAGAAATAGCAGTAGCTAAGCGTAGTGTGTGCTCACTTGTCTGCCTCATCATTAGCCCGTAAATTAACCCTCCTACCATTGAGTCCCCTGCGCCAACGGTGCTGATAACGTCACATTCAGGTGGTTTAGCAAACCAAGCGCCTGATGAATTGACCCACATGGCACCTTTTTCGCCTAAAGAAACCACCACATGGGCAATACCTTGTTCGCGAAGTTGATTTGCGGCATCAACAATATCTTGATGAGTGGGAAGAGGTTTTCCTGCCCAAATTTCAAGTTCACGATGATTCGGTTTTACTAACCAAGGAGAAGCTTTGAGTCCAGCAACAAAAGCTTCACGGCTACTATCAAAAATGACACACATGCATTGTTCTCTAAGGCGTAACATCCATTGAGTAAAATCATTCAAATCAATACCTTGTGGTAAACTTCCACTGACGCAAATCATATCAAACTGGCCCGCCCAACTGAGTGAATCGGTGACGAAACGCTGCCAATCCGCTTTAGTGACACTGAAGCCCGAGAAGTTAAAATCGGTAACTTCGCCGGTGTGCTCAGTCAGTTTTACATTGATACGGGTGCGGCCTTCCACAACTTGAAAGCGGTTAGCTATTCCTGTTTCACTGAAAGCTTTTTGGAAACCATCTTGGTTTTCTTTGCCTAAAAAGCCACCAACAGTGACATCAATTCCTAAGTTTTTTAGCACTTTAGCTACATTTATGCCTTTTCCAGCAGCATGAAGCCCTGCAGTTTTGACTAAATTCACATCACCTCGATGAATATCAGGTAATAACCCAACCAAATCATAGGCGGGGTTTAGCGTGATAGTTGCGACTCTTCTGCTCATGCGATTTTTTCTCCAAGTCCTGAATTAATTGCCTCGCCAATGGTAACGATAGCTTCTTGTGCATCTGTACCTTCTGCGTGAATTCGTAAACGGTGCCCACATTTAGCGCCTAAACTGACGATTTTCATTAAGCTGCGACCATTTACGGGAGTCGCAGTACCATCAAGATTACTCACAGTAATAGTGCTTTCGAACTGCTTAATGGTGGTGACTAACTGGGTGCTCGGGCGCGTATGTAGCCCATGTGGATTAAGAACGGTGAAGTCCTGAGTGATTCCGGATGTACTTGATGATTCACTTTCCGTGTGTGAATCTTCACTACGCAATAAATTAATTAAATTGTTAACGTTATCAGTGTTGTTAATTAGATTTAATTCTTTATTTTTCAATATATTATTTATTTTAAGTAAAAAAGTTTCTATCTGATAATTAGCGTAAGAGAGAGTGATTAGGGCATTGACTGGGTTACCTTGAAAGCTAAATGGTTTTTTTACGGTCGTTATCGCAATCGCATTCTGAATATTTCCAATAGGGCTATCACTTAACCAAATACCTTGACCTAAATACGAAGGTGTTTGGGTGAGAACTTGGGTAATAAAGTCGGTACTAACAGCTTGGGCATTTTGTAAGTTAATAATATTCTGTATTTTTAATGTGTTTATATTATCAACTTGAGCACTAACAGTGACCATTGAGTCATCAAGTTTCACTGGTTGGGTTTGACGTTCACCCATTAGAATTTGCTTTAAGGCTTCAGGGGTGTCAGCTTTGGCCATCGCGTCAGCAGTGTGCTCATCACTGATAATGTGGGTTAACTGGCGAAGTAATTCGAGATGTTCATTGGATTGAGCTGCAATGCCAATAACAATATAAGCAGTTTGGTTATCACCCCAATCAATACCATTAGGGAATTGGAAAACAGCAAAACCTGTTTTCAACACTTGGTCTCTTGTCTGCGTTGTCCCGTGTGGGATTGCGATACCATTTCCCAAAAAGGTGGGAGCTTGGGTTTCTCGGTTAAGCATTCCTTGTGCGTAACCGCTTTTTGCATAACCTGCATTTTCGAGAGCCTTAGCGACTTGTTCTATTGCATTTTTTTTATCAGATGCAGCAGCTGCAAGGTGGATATCGCTTATTGGTAAGTTAAACATAATTTCTCCTGATTATTATTTATTGCCGGATCAGCCAGAAGACTTGCAAGCGGATCTGATTGTTTGTTAATCATGTTATCGTTAACAAGGTTAGCTGAATCGTTTAGTCTTGTCTATGTCGCTAAGGTACGAAATACAAAAAATGAGAGCTAAGTTAAATTTTTTAAGGGGAGGAACTGAGTGTGTTTTATCTGCCTTATGACAAAGCTGAAGTAATTGCTGAAGCTTTTTGTTTTTGTAAACCAATAAGTTAAATTATCAATATGTTTGGTTATTTGAATGTTTAATACACTAAATATGGCTAAAGAAAAAATCTTCTAAAACCTCAAAAGAGCTTTGGTCGTTTTACAATAAATCGGATTATTTTGAACAAAGGGGGAGAGGGAGGTGGTTATTTATTATGCAAAGGGAGGTAAGCTGAAATTTTTCAGCTTACCTAAATGTATTATTCTACAACTTTAATTTTTTGGCTGCCCATTGAAACGATTTTACCCGCGACAATTTTACAGCGTTTACGTGTTTCGACCACACCGTCAACTTCAACTAAGCCATCTGCAATCATGGCTTTTGCCATTGCACCGCTTTCCGCCCAGCCTTCAATTTTTAGCAAATCACACAGTTCGACGTGTGGGTGCCCATTTAAATTGAATATATCCATGATTACTCCAAAATTACATTAAATATCGTGGTACTCTTCACATGCTTGAAGGGTGTTTTGAATTAAAGTCGCAACGGTCATTGGGCCAACACCACCAGGCACTGGGGTGATCCAAGCTGCGTTTTTCGCGGCTTCGTCAAAATCGACATCTCCTGTGACTTTGCCGCTATCTAAGCGGTTGATACCGACATCGACCACAATCGCGCCAGGTTTAATCCATTCACCAGGAATAAAATTGGGTTTCCCCACTGCGACAACAACTAAATCAGCATGGCGAACGTGGTGTTCTAAATCTTTGGTAAAGCGATGCGTTACTGTTGTAGTGCAACCCGCTAGCAGAAGCTCTAAGCTCATTGGACGACCAACAATATTGGATGCGCCAATAATTACAGCGTTTAAACCATAAGTGTTGATACCGCAGCGCTCAAGTAGAGTAACAATCCCTTTGGGGGTGCATGGGCGAAGGCGCGGCGCACGTTGGCACAAGCGGCCGACATTATACGGATGAAAACCATCAACGTCTTTGTCTGGATGAATACGCTCAATAACTTTGACGTTATCAATCCCCGCAGGTAATGGTAGTTGAACTAAAATTCCATCAATTTCAGTATCTTGATTTAAATCATCAATCAGTTTGAGTAATTCAGCTTCTGTTGTTGTATCTGGCAAATCATAAGAACGTGAAATAAAACCGACTTCTTCACAAGCACGGCGTTTGCTGCCGACATAGATTTGTGACGCGGGGTTAGCGCCAACTAAAATCACAGCAAGCCCAGGGGCGCGTTTTCCTTGTTCTAAACGTAATTGTACTTTTTGAGCAACTTCTTGCCTAATTGTCTGCGCAATCGTTTTCCCATCAATAATTTTTGCTAACATCTGTAACTTAATCCATATATGAGACACGGTAATGTCTCTATTTTGTCAGAAGTTAACGTCATTGTCAGTTCAAACTATTACATAAAATGAGCATATAGTTATTTTAGTAGCGAAAAGCCATTGACTCAGCGCGCAGCAACCGTATAATTCAACGCCATCAGCCAGATAGGCTGCCCGCATTATCAATGCGCCCTTAGCTCAGTTGGATAGAGCAACGGCCTTCTAAGCCGTAGGTCACAGGTTCGAATCCTGTAGGGCGTACCATTTCGAAGTCAATGGACATCAACTGATGTCTTTTTTTATGTCTAAAATTCAGTGAATTAGCTGGTTTTTACCTTATAGTCTTCCCAAGTAGCCCTCATGAATACCTACAAACTATTTTTCTATCAGATTAACTTTCTTATAAATGTACTAAGCTCGACCAGTTTGATAGAAATCGATTCTGATAATGCGATATGGGCGTTTCATTTAAATAGGAATTGATAGATGAAATTAAGTACTCAGACCGCGGAGCAAAAATACGTACCTCTCATGTAGTTTCTTTAAAATCGAAAAATCATTGTGATACTAAAGCAGACTTATCCATTTGGCGGTAATAATTAACCGATCTTTATCGGGAGCCATAGATCCAGAAACTAATAAGTGAAAACATAAGGTTATGTTTACATTCGATAACAGTTTATTGATAACCAATCCTATTTTTATAAGCCAGAGAGTTAAAATACCTGAAAATTGCCTTCTCTTACAAAACAGTAATCTTAGATGAAGTAGCTTTGGTGTATTCAATGTCACATTTCGCACATTTATTCGATGAACTCTTGAAAATATTGCCAATAACAAGTGATTGCTTGGCAGTAATTTCAAGGTGATTTTGGATAAGATCACTAGAATGAAAGGGTAGGGGTATTTACGGTAAATGGAATATCGCGACATAAACCCAACAGTGAATATACAGGTGAGGAGTACTTATTGGGAGATCTTTCATGAAACTCTATAGCGAAGATTTTTTTATCACACCACAGCAGCACATTGCGGTTGAACCAAGGGTACCTCAGCCTATTTTTCCTGAGCATACACATGATTTTAGTGAGATTTTTTTGGTGACTCAAGGCGTTGGCCTGCATGTACTTAATGGGCGGCCTTATACATTATGCCCAGGTATGGTGTGTTACATTAAATCCAGCGATTATCACTTATTTGATAATGTCTCTAACCTCAATTTAACTAATGTGTTATATCGTTCAGACTCTGCCTTTACTTATTTAAACAATATCAGTCATTTTTTTCCTGCCGACACTGAAAAAAACATTTCCCATTGGCTATTAAATAAAGAGCATTGCAATAAAGCGCAACAGATTATTGATAAACTTAACGAAAGTGATGGTTCTGACCCTGCTTATACTGAAAGTTTGTTCTTACAGTTAATTATGAACTTGCAAGAGGGACGTTATAACCACGTAGGTGAGGGGAATAATGAACAGCGTATTATTCAGATGTTACGATGGTTGAATGCAAACTTTATGGAAGAAATTGATTGGGAAAGTTTAACCACTCAGTTTTCGGTTTCGCTGCGTACTTTTCATCGATATATGAAAAATAATTTAGGCATATCGCCACAAAATTATTTAATAAAATTAAGGCTATCTGAAGCATATTATCAAATCCGTTTTTCAGAGAAAACTATTACAGATATTGCGCTGGAAAGTGGTTTTAATGATAGTGCGTATTTTTCAACGCGTTTTAAGAGCGAGTATAATTTCACACCTCGTGACCTGCGTCATTGCAGTAATTAACAAAGATCGCCATGATCATCTTTACACTTTTTTGAGGTGACCATGATACAAAAAATTATCACTCTCAACAGCAGCGATTATTTTATTCGAACTGAAAATACCGTGACGGTAGAAAAACGGAATTCTCAGGAAGATTTTATTATTCATAGCCATGATTTTAATGAGTTTGTGATTGTTTTTTCCGGGAATGGCTTACACCATTGGAATGGTGATGATTATCCGATTACGTGTGGTGATCTGTTTTATATTAACGCAGAGGATCGTCATGGCTATCACTCTGTAAATAATTTAAAACTGGTAAATATATTATATAAGCCTAATGAGTTTTTGATTCAACAATCTATTGAAAAGTATGTGCCATTAGACCATCAGCCAGCAATATCTAGGCATTGGAAGCTACCGCCTTCGAGTTTACCAACATTAACGCCAATTATTGAAAAAATAGCATCAGAATGCCAAAAGCCTGATATTCCATCGATTCATCTTTGTGAAGGGTTATTCTTACAACTGGCAATTTATATTTACCGTTTAAGGTATCAGCCTGACCAAGCGCCAATAAGCTTATTACATCAAATGGATCAGCTAATAAACTGTTTAAATTTAAGTATAAATACACCATTTTCATTAGATAATTTTGCTCAGGAACACCAGTTGTCCGCGCGTTCATTACAGCGTTTGTTCAAGTCGAAAACAGGAATGACGGTAATGGAATATCTGCAACAATTACGTCTGTGCCAAGCGACATTATTATTACGTAGTACTTCATTGTCTATCAGTGAAATCGCGGGGCAATGTGGCTATGAGGATAGTAATTATTTTTCGAGTGTTTTCCATAGAAAAATGAATATGACCGCAAGCGCATATCGACGCTGTTTTTTACAGAAAAATAAATTGAGGTAAGTGCTAGCCAAAGACTAGCACTGTCTGGGGGATATTAGTCTAAATAAAATACCGATCTTAACTCATCACTGATAGGGCTGTTGTCAGGGTTTGATGGCATAATATCCGACATATACCTCCACCATTTTTGGCATACTTCCGTTTGTGCAACGCTATCCCAGCGTTCTTGAGATTCAATTTCCACATAGGCGAACAATAAATTTCGCTTGTTATCTAAGAAAATAGAATAGTGATGTGCACCGTGTTCTTTGAGTGTAAGCACTAATTCAGGCCAAATTTCATCGTGTCGGCGCTGGTATTCTTGGTGAGCGTTAGGAGCAACTTGCATCACAAATGCTTTTTTTATCATGATACTGTCCTCTAATAAATCGCTTGATATAATTCAGCGATATCCTCTAATGTTGCATCACGTGGATTACCCCCAGTACACACATCATCAAAGGCGGCTTGAGCAAGGGATGGAATATCCTCTGGTTTCATGCCGATTTCACGCAGTTTTTCAGGAATACCAACGTTCTTGTTTAGCGCAAAGACAGCTGCAATGGCGGTATCTCTGGCTTCTTGAAGTGGTAGGGAGTCTATATTTTTTACGCCCATTGCACGGGCGATATCGCGGTATTTTTCCCCTGTATAATTTGCGTTATACGCCATGATATGGGGCAATAAAATGGCATTGGCGACTCCATGAGGTGTATTGTAAAACGCCCCAAGTGGGTGAGCCATACCATGCACCAACCCTAAACCAACGTTAGAGAAGCCCATTCCAGCCATATATTGTGCAAGAGCCATTGTTTCAACGCCTTGCGGGTCGCCCTTAACGGATTGCCGTAACGAATTGCTGATCAACTCTATGGATTTAAGGTGCAGAGCATCGGTAAGTGCCCAAGCTCCTTTCGTGATATAGCCTTCAATGGCATGAGTGAGGGCATCAACGCCAGTAGCAGCCTTTAAGCTTGCAGGCATGGATGCCATCATTAATGGGTCAATAATGGCTACTATAGGGATACTATGGGGGTCAACACACACAAATTTACGGCACAGTTTGTTGTCCGTGATGACATAGTTAATCGTGACTTCAGCCGCGGTTCCTGCGGTCGTTGGGATGGCGATAATTGGAACCGCTGGGTTTTGGGTTGGAGCGACACCTTCTAAGCTCACCACATCTTCGTACTGTGGGTTATTGATAATAATCCCAATCGCTTTAGCGGTGTCTTGTGGGGAACCACCACCGATAGCGATAAGATAATCTGCATTAAATTGTTTGAAGTGTTTTAGTCCTTGTTGGACGGTATCAATGGTTGGGTTAGGAATAACGGCATCATAAATGGCGTAGTCCAATTTAGCGTTATCTAATAATTGGGTGACTTTACTGACAACATTAAATTTAACCAGATCCGCATCCGTAACAATCAGTGCTTTGTTAAATTGGCGTTTTTGAATTTCCTCTACAAGGTGGTTAATAGCCCCTTCGCCAAAGTATGAGGTTTCATTGAGTATCATTCTATGGGTCATCGCTGACCTCCCGATCGATTAAAATAAAAAGTCGTTACGTTATGCTGCCATTCCCAAGCCAACAATGTTTGCAGCTAAGATAATCACTAAGCAGCCTAAACATAAAATTCGGACAGGTTTTCTGCCAGTGCCTTTCCATTCTTTTAGGGCTAACCCCACAATACCGCCACACAGAACATAAAAACTCATATGTAGCATCCAGCTCATAAAGCCGTATTGTGATGGGATATTGGCGTGTCCCCATGCGTAGAAGAAGAATTGGAAGTACCACATACCGCCACCCAAAATGGCAAATAAAATATTGCTGATCAGTAGGGCTTTGGGGACAGAGATATCTGATTTGAAAGAGATATCTTGGCGATAAATAAGCCTAATAAAACAATAACCCAAGTTGATTAATGCGCCGCCACCCATGATGATGACGTAACTTGGTAATGCGACATAAAGAGAAGAAACGCCGAGGGCAGCGGAAGCTTCGTGCATAGGGACGGCTGCACTCATGGCGAATGACATACCGGCTGAGAAAATACCGCACATGACTGCCAGTAATAAGCCTTTTTTCAGGTTAAACTCTTCAGCTTGCACTCCGGTCGCTTTTTCTTTCAGTAATCCGGCATAGGAAACGATAGCAACCCCTAGAACAGCCACTAAGACACCAAGAATCGTTAGTTTTCCGCCAGTCGAGGCAATCAACTCGCCAAATGTGCCTTGAATAATAGGGGTCATCAAGGTACCAACAATGAGTGTAATACCAATGGCAATCCCAATCCCCATTGACATACCTAAATAGCGCATGGTCAAGCCATAACCAATATTACCAACCCCCCACATGGCGCCAAATAAAAATACAGGGATCAGAATACTTGCACTGAAAGAGTTGTAATAGGCCCAAAAGTCAGGAAGTAAAATATAACTGATGGTCCAAGGTAAAATAATCCACGAAAAAATACCGGCAATGGACCACATCGTTTCCCATGACCAGTTTTTAACTTTTTTTAATGGTGCGTAAAAGCAGGCAGCTGAAGCTGCGCCGACAAAATGCCAAAAAATACCGAGTAAAATTCCACTGCCCATGAACTATTCCTCACTGTTTATTATCGTTTTAATTTCTCTGTGGAAGGAAAGGGGTATCCACAGAGAAACAGGTTTTATTTCAATGCATCAGACATTGGTGTGACATTAAATCGCTTGGCAAGCGCAATCAGATTTTCTGTTGAAATAGTTTGTTTTTTACCACCCATGGAGAGAACTTTTACCAATATCTCCGCAGATTTTTCTGCGGTATCAATTAAACCAAAAGCATCATCTAAAGTTGGGCCAGAGCCAAAAATACCGTGGAATGGCCAAAGTACTAAGCCATGTTGTTTCATTTGTTCCGCTGTTTCTAAACCGATACCATCTGTACCGGGGACCATCCATGGCAGCACACCAATACCATCAGGGAAAACCACCAAACATTCAGTACTCATTTCCCATAAATGACGAGTGATGGATGCACTATCGAGCGGTAAAACATAACTTAATGCAATGATGTTAGTTGCATGACAGTGCATGATGACGCGGTTAGTGCCATTAGTGGCTTGCATACGTGTGATATGCGATTGAAAGTGTGCAGCAAATTCAGAGGTTGGTATTGCACCATTCACAAAGCCCCAAACAATGTGGTAACCCTGACCTTCGTTATCGATACGAACCAGACCCAAGTTATCTGCGGGGTCTAAGGCAACGTTACGGAAAAACTTACCGGAGCCTGTAACAATAAAATATTGGTTTGCGAGCTCTTTAACTGGCTCTGTCGCTTCGATATAACGTGGGTCAGCGTGAAAAGTGTGTTTAAATGGCGAAACATCATCTTCAGTGAGTCGTAAGCTCACATTACCGCCATTACGTTCATCCCAGCCTTTGAGCCACATATCGCTGGTGGCTTTTATCATTCCTTGAACAAACCAAGATGTCAGAATATCTTGCATACAATTCACCTTAACGTGTTAATAATGTTGATTTTTCGTATTTTTTAACTTCATCTAACCATTTTTCGCCGACAGGAACATTGTTGCGTTCACAGTATTCATCCCAAACAGCTTGCCATGGCAGGCATTTTTGTTCTTCTAACAGCGCGAGGCGAGCTGTGAAGTCTCCTTCAATTTCGAGTTGGCGTAGTCTTGTGGTTGGTTCAAGTAAGGCGCGAAGTAACGCTTTTTTCATATTACGAGTCCCAATGATCCAAGCGGCAATACGGTTAATTGATGCGTCAAAGAAATCGAGGCCAATATGCACACGGTTCTTTAAGTTATGGCGAATGATTTCATTGGCAATGGCTTGAGTTTCATCATCGAGTAAAATGACGTGGTCACTGTCCCAACGCACAGGACGGCTGACGTGCAGTAATAGACGTTCAACATAAGGAATGACCGCTGAAATTTTATCCGAAATGACTTCAGTTGGATGGAAATGCCCCGCATCTAAACATAAAGCGGTTTTACGTGTGATGGCATAGCCCAAATAAAACTCACTGGAGCCTGCGGTGTAAGATTCTGCACCAATACCAAATAATTTACTTTCGACGGCATCGATATGATATTTAATATCAATTTTTTCACTGATAATTTCATCCAATGACTCGACTAAGCGTTGACGAGGGGCATAGCGGTCAATAGGGAGATCTTTCATGCCGTCAGGGATCCAAATATTCATCACGGAAGCGCTGTTTAATGACTCACCAAAATACGCAGAAATACGGCGGCAAGCTTGTCCATGACCAATCCAATAGTCTCTAATTTCCTTATTACTGTGAGTCAGCGTCGCTTCGCTACTTAGCGGATGGGAAAAGTAAGATGGGTTAAAATCGAGCGCGATATGGTTTTTTTTCGCCCAATCAACCCAATTGGCAAAATGGCGAGGTTCAATTTCATTACGTTCGACGGCGGTATCAGCTTCGAGGTAAAGAGCGTGCAGATTAACGCGTTTAGGGCCCGGAATTAAGCTCATTGCTTTATCCATATCTGCACGTAATTCAATCGCATTAGTCGCTTTGCCGGGGTAATTACCTGTAGCTTGAATACCGCCGCTTAAAGCGGTTGCTGATTTTTCAAAGCCGGCTACGTCATCTCCCTGCCAGCAATGCATTGATACAGGCAAGTCAGCCATAGCTTGCATCGCTAGTTCAGTATCGATACCAAGGTCAGCAAAACGTTGTTTGGCAATAAGATAACTTTCTTTGTAATTAGACATGAAATTTTCCTTATAACTTATCGATATACGGTTAATAACCTGAGTTAGCCCGTAATGGTTTTAAATCGTTTCCAAGGTTCATCCAGCGCGATGCTTTGAGGTTGAAACCAACAAAGCTCGGTATTTTCTGCAATAATGGTGCGCAGAGTGGGGACGTCTGGAATGGTGTTGAGGGCAATCAACTGATACCCAATGTTTCCTAAGGTGGAGGCTTCAATCGGACCTGTGCTCACAGGAACCCTGCAAGTGTTGGCGCAGAGTTGGTTAAGTAGGGCATTTTGGCTGCCGCCACCGACGATATGGAGCTGTTGTAATGGGGCATGATTTATCTGCTGCAATTCAAGGAACACTTGACGATAAAGCAGTGCTAAGCTGTCGAAAACACAACGAGCTAGCTCAGCGACAGTATTTGGAACGGATTGTTGATTTTCCTGACAAGCTTCTTTAATGGCTTGGCTCATCGACTCCGGGTTCAAGAACCGGTTATCGTTCGGGTTGATCAGATACGTGAATGCTGGGATAGCTTCTGCTGAGGTAATGAGGCTGCAAATATCTTGCACATTGTGTTCAAGACAAATGCGTTGGAATAACCATAACCCCATAATATTCTTTAGGACTCGGTAGTGGCCATTAATTCCTCCTTCATTGGTAATGTTGGCAACAAATGCATTTTCACATGTACAAGGGGATGTGCGCTCGAGGCCCATTAATGACCAAGTTCCTGAGCTTAAGTAAGCACTATGGCTATCGGCTATTGGTGCCGCAATGACAGCGCTGGCCGTATCATGGCTGGCTACAGCGACCACGGGAGTTTTTTGGCCTTTGGGCGTGATCCAATAGCCAATGACATTACCCGGTTGCTTGATTTGACCTAATAAACGGCGTGGCAATTGTAAATATTCGACTAACTCCTCATCCCAATCACCTGTTTGCAGGTTAACCATTTGGCTGGTGGTAATATTGGTATATTCATGGTTGATTTGCCCGGTCAAACGGTATGCTAAATAATCAGGAATCAATAATAAATGGTGTGCTTGTTCCAGCCATTGGGGGTGTGATTGTTGCAAGGCCTTCAATTGATATAAGGTATTGAAAGGGAGAAATTGGATCCCTGTTTTTTGGTAGATATTTTGAACACCGAGATCGGTTTGAACTCGTTCCATGACACCTTGCGTGCGGTTATCTCGGTAGGAGAAATTGCGACCAACGGTATGACCCTCACGGTCAAGTAGGACATAATCAACACCCCAAGTGTCGATCCCGATGCTGTCAATGTTGATGCCAGATTGTTCTACACGGTGTAAGCCAATCAGGATTTGGTTCTCAATGTCGTCAAGATCCCAATAGCAATGGTTGCCTTCAGTGATCAAATGGTTTGTAAAACGATGAATTTCATCTAATGATAATTTTTTATTATGCACATCATAGCAAGCCAACATGACTCGACCGCTAGATGCGCCTAAATCAATAGCAACAACATGGCGAATATTCATGACTTTTTTATCTCTATTACTTAACTTATAGTCATATACTAGAGAGAGTGAATAGTGAGCGCGTTCAATGGAGCGCCACTAAAAGGGAAAAATGGCAATATATTTAAAGTCGTAGTGATCTTATTCACAGACTTGAAATCTCTCAGTATTTTTACCAGAACCATTTAATCAGGAGCGAATAATGAAAGAGCCTCACGATATAGCTGAATGGGCTAAAGTTAGAGAAACCTCAATTGAAATTGCTCAAGCTATTTTTGAGTTAGCGAATAATGATGAAGTGTTAGCGGAACAAATTTGGGAGGAAGGTTCTGATGAAGTTTTACCTCTGGCCTTTTCGAAGACAACTGCGGATAGGCTATATTGGGGGGAAGAAACTATCGAAAGGAAAAATGTATAATTCGTTTTGAGCTTTTCTGAAGAGATAAAAACCTCGCAATGGCGAGGTTTTTTATTGGCGATTATAAGGTGTTAATTTCTCTTATTTACCATTAAAAGATTGGATGTTTTTGACACTGAATTTTTCATTTTTATATTGCAGGGTAATCAGTTGTAAGTCTTTTTTAGGGATGAATTGGTACTCTGGCTGAACTTTATTTAAAAACGCACTGAAAATAATCGGGTGAGTAACCACCATGATTTTTCCAGTATGGAATTCATTTTGGATACCAATATCTCTAAGTAAGCTTTCTAATCGGTAGGCTGCAATAGCTCCTGTTTCACCATCGACTGGGGATTCAAAGCTCAACACATTTTTTCCTGAATGTAATTTGGTAAACTGGCCTTTAGGGTCTTTTTCTAATGTGCTGATTTTCTCCGCTTCCCAAAGGCCAAGGAAAATTTCATCTAAATTACGATTAATTTGGATTGGTAGGGTGCTATTTTCAAATAAGTGGTTTGCAGTATATTTGGCTCTATTTAATGTGCTGCTATAAACCGCCAAATAGTCAGTAGGGTTAATGTGTTGTTTCAATTGATTAACCGCCGCAACACCTGATTTACTGAGATCGGAGTCTGAGGTGCCTTCCATTACATTGGCATCATTTAAAATAGTCATTGGGTTGATGACAATCGAGATTTCAAGAGGCGGAAGTTTCTCTTGTTTTGCATAACCTGATTTTAAATAATCCGTATTATTAAAGTCGATAAGCGTAAATTGACCATCTTTATATTTTAATACCGAAACGGCAGTATTGCTTAACCCTGATAATGGCTTATCTTGACGATATTTCTGCAAGTAAAATGCCATTGATGAGTGGCCAACGGCTAAAATATTACCAGTTTCATTTTTATGACGGTTAGCAATATCTAATAATGCAGACTCGAAGCGTTGGGAAAAGTCATACATGCTTTCAGTGTTGACGACAGATTTGAAGTTTTTATCTTTATAGTTCCCAAAGTAGTATTCAAATTCATTACCAGAATGGCCGTATTGGCTCGTTAAGTCATCAATTCTACCGCCTTCAGCGTTACCCCAAGAAATATCTTTTAAGTTCTCAATCTCAATAATATCCATGTTACGGCCAGTTAAAATATTACTGGCGGTTTCATGAGCTCGACCTAATGTACTGCTGTATCCGGCGATAAAATCGACATCTTCTAAACCTAAACCAAGGCTGCGTGCATCATAGCGCCCTTTGGTTGTAAGCTGAGTATTACCGCCTCCACCAATGGTCATTTCTTTAATATTAGAATAAGTTTGTCCATGTCTAACAAGGTAAAAATAAAGGGCATCGCTATCTGATGTAGCTAAAGCACTGGTGGAGGTTATTGAAATAATTATATAAAATAACAAAAGAAACTTGGTTTTAATTCTTTTCATGTTTGCACCTATAATTTATTTATAATGCCATTCTTAGTGGCATAATTAACCTGTCTACCAATTGATTAATAAGAAATTGGCGCCCCCAATCTAAGTAAAATGAATTAGGATTAATTGTATTGTTTAGCCAGATATTTTTGAAAATGGCGTAAAAAACAAAGTAGGTAAGATGGCTATCACAAAATGACTATTTATTTTGTGATTATTTTAATTTTAGTGATCTTGAGTGAATAATTTGCTTTTCATTTACTAATGTCAGGTTGCTTGATTACAAAAGAGAAGCGGTTTGCTTGGGAATAAGCAACAGTGTAGTTCTTGCTAATCCATTCGTTATGGTATAATTACTGTACATAACAACCAAGATGTCGCATCTCACTCTGGATTTATATCTCTATTTTTTAATCCATTTTGCATTGGATAAATCAGCAATGAACATTAGTCAGCTTAAAAGTTTTGTTGAAGTGGTTAGAAGTGATTTCAATATCACCAACGCGGCTGAAAAATTATATACCTCTCAGCCGACTGTCAGTAAGCAACTTAAAATATTGGAAGATGAACTGAACGTTTCATTATTCAATCGGAAAAATAATAACTTATTGTCTCTTAGCCCGATTGGTGAGAAAGTTCATCACGTCGCGTGTGATATTCTGGCGCAGTTCGATAAAATTAAAAGTATCGTTTCACATGAAGATACCACGATAAAACAAAATCTTCATATCGCAACCACACACACACAAATCCGCTATAAATTACCCCAAGTGATTGAACGTTTTAACGCACGTTATCCCAATATCTCACTGCATTTTCACCAAGGGGCTCCCGCCCAAATTGCAGAAATGGTGAATAATGGGGATGTGGACTTTGCTATTGCGACCGAATCTATGCACCTTTATGATGACTTATTGGTGATGCCTTGCTACCAATGGTCGCGCAGTATTATTGTGCCCCATGACCACCCGCTAGCTCAATGTGAACAGCTCTCTATTGAAGACCTTGCTGGTTACCCATTAATTACCTATGTATTTGGTTTTACCGGGCATTCAAAACTTGACCAAGTTTTTTACCAACATAAATTAACGCCAAATGTTGTTTTAACTGCGGTAGATACCGAAATTATTAAATACTATGTAAAACGTGGTGCTGGGGTAGGTATTATTTCAACGGTTGCTTTTGACCCAGAGGAAGATAGCGAGACATTACGCTGTATTGATATCAGCCATTTAGTGAAGCCAAGTTATACACATGTATGCATTAACCGGCATATGCATTTAAAAGATTATATGTATGATTTTATCTCTAATTATGCACCTCACCTTGATTTGAACTATATTCATCAGCCGAATCAATGGGTGCCTACAGAACAAAGTGAGCGAGATAGGTTGTATAGAGAATTACCTGAGCTATAAGAAAAAAGCCGAGTAATATGATTTACTCGGCTTTGAAATTGCTGTGTGTGTTATTTTTATCCTAACGAGTGGCAATATTAATAAAAATTTGAGCGCCAATCAGCAAACAATCGTCATCAACAAAATAAGGGTTAGCGTGTAAATAATTATTAATCCCTTTTGCTTGATTACCACTTCCTAAAAAGTACATGGCACCGAGTTTATCTTTAGTGGCATTGATCATATAACTGAAGTCTTCACTACCCGTCATTGGCTTACCATTCGCATCAATCTGTTCAGTAGGTAAGAATGCAGCAGCAGCATCATAAATCACTTTTGCGGCTTGCGGGTGATTGACGACAGCGGGATAACCGCTTGCTTCTAATGTGGTTTTAAACCCGCCGGCTTCACTACGAGCGACAATTTCATGAAAGCTGGCTTTTAAAATTTTGTCGGTTTCTTCATCCATTGAACGGATGGTACCGCGTGCCTGAACATGATCAGCCAACGCATTTGGAATAGTTCCACCGTTAATCATTCCACAACCAAATACGGCAGGGCTGAAAGGATCGGTTTTTTTGGCAACAATGTAGTCCATATAATCAATGATACGTGTTGCTTCTCGGATAGCATCTAACCCTTTATGAGGGGTTGAGCCGTGGGCTGAAACGCCATGAACATCTAGCGTCCACGCTGAGCCATAAGAGGACATAACCCCGGAATTGAATTTAATATAACCCGTTTCAAAAGCGGCATCATTATGTAAGCCGTATACTTCATCAACACCTTCCATACAGCCCATTTCTACCATTTTGTTAGCGCCCGGTACTCGCATGTCTTCTTCGGCCATTTGGAAGATAAAACGGACGTTATGAGTGAGTTCAGAACGGTTTTCGCTAAGGTATTTTGCTGCCGTTAAGGCGATGGTCATGTGGGTATCATGGCCACAGTTATGAGCGCAACCTTCATGGACAGAGCTGTGCTCATTGCATGTTAAATCAGGCATTTCAAGGCCGTCAATATCGGTACGATAGGCAATCAAGCGCTTTGCTGGGTCGATAATCAATTCAGCGGTAAAACCGGTGTAACCTTCAAATAAACGGATGTTATAGCCAAAGCTTTCCATCAATTCACGGCAATATTGTGAGGTTTTGAATTCTTGCCCAGATAATTCAGGGATCTTATGTAAATCCTGACGTGTTTTTTTGCTAAACGTTTCTAAAGCAAAGAGCTTTTCACTGATATTGTATTTATTGGTCATTACGTTTTATCCCGTATACAAAAAGCGTTTTTAATGCTGTTAAGGAGCCCCTGGTGTGAGCATGAATAAGAAACAGCGTACTCATTTAATTTATGTATATTTTAAGCGCTAGATTCAGAAATAAATCACTTCTGATAGATGTTATTTTATCTAACAATTCATAGAGTGAATTTTAACGTGGATATTAAAAAAGTGAGCGTGATGGAGATCGTATTTATATCATATCAGTATTGCATGGCTCATGAATAATAAGGATGGTAATTTAATAAAATAATCATCAGGAAATGCAAAAATAATTAAATTCCTTTAATATCAGTATTTTAAATTTGTATTTTCTGGTTTTTATATTAAAGATTTTTATATTTAAGAGAGGCGGTTATTGAGTTTACGCTAAATTTTATTATTTGAAATAGGACGTAGATAGCATGGTTTTACAAATTATTTTACATGAGATGACGAATATAAAGTATATTGAATTAATGAGAGGGGAAACTATAAAGATAGGATTAAAGCTGGAAAGATTATATGCCCCTTATTGCGATTAACGCATTAATAAGGGACATGTTTCTATAATTAGTTCTTAAAAGAGCCAATAAATGAGAGATATTCCTCTTTGCTCATCAATGGGGTGTAATCAGCTAACATTTCGTCAGCTTGGGATGCATCATCAAATAATAGGTCAATAATTGCCATTGCCATCATTTGCGCAGGGCGGATGTAGGCCATATCATCATCAAAAACAACGTAATCTTTACCGTGCAAGCCACCGCGAATTGCGCCAATCCACGGGTGACTCACTGGCATGATATGTGATAAGTCACCTGTATCTGTGCTTCCAGTCATATGGCCAGCAACCCAAACATTTTCTTCGCCAATCAAGTCGTGGGCATTGTGCTGCAATAAGTCGTTTAACGTATCGTTGTTATATAGCGGCAGGTAACCCGGTAAATCTTTGACTTCTACTTCTGCACCGACTGACATTGCGCCAGCAACCAATGCGCGAGTAATACGCTCATTCGCATCAATCATTGCGGGAACATTTGACGCTCGGACATAACTTTCCATACGGACATCACTTGGGGTGACATTCACTAAATCACCGCCTTGTGTGATGATAGGATGGAAACGAATATAATCTTTTTCTTGGAAGGTTTCGCGAATTGCATTCACCCCCATGATCCCCATCATTGCCGCATTGAGTGCATTAACGCCCAGATGAGGGGCCGCCGCCGCATGGGATGCTTTGCCTTTGTAGTTAATCAGCTTGCCAATAAACCCATTGGTGGTGGTCGACATTTCAATAAAACCAGTCTCACGTTCAGGTTTGACACTGGTTAAATGAATTTGCATTGCCATATCGATATCATCAAACTCACCAAGAGATATCAGCTCAGGTTTACCGCCGATATAACTGATTTTTCCTTGCTCAATCAGTTTATTACGATAAGCTAGTTCAACATATTCCTCTGCGGGAACGGCGAAAGGAACGACGTCTCCCGCGAGGTATTGCATAGCACCTGACTTAACCAGACCAATAGTGACTGCCATCATGTTAGCTATTTGTGCATTGTGCCCGCAGCAATGGGCAGCGCCCGTTAAATCATCAGCTTCTGGGTGCTCCGCACAAATAATTGCATCGAGCTCACCAATCACAGCAATACTATGTTTACTCCCTTTTCCACCCTTAAGGCGAGCCTTAACCCCCGTCAATGCGAGTTGGTTACGGTAATTAACGCCTAAGGCAGAAAATGCAGCTTCCACTTTTTTTGCTGTTTTAACTTCCTTATAGCCGAGCTCAGGTTCTGCCCAAATATCTTCAGCCAATTTTTTGATATCCCCTTTATGGGATGCAATTGTCTCGCAGACGATGGCTTTCAATTGGTCTTTGGTCATTGTCATGGTAAATATTTCCTATTGTTAGATAACGCCGCTCCATGAAAGTGTCACTTGACCAATAAGTGCAGCGAATAAGAATGTTCCCGTAAAGACCGCCAGTGAAACTGGGATGATCCGCCATGAAATGGCTTTAAATTTGTCGATATCTTTACCGAGTGAAAGACCAGCAAAGGCAAGTACTGTCGTACTGATGACGGCAAGTGAGATTTTACCTGTCATTGCGATCATTTCTTTATCGTAAGGGAATAACGGTGAACACAAACCTGCAGCAATCAAAGATACCCAGAAAATCACAGGTAACTTACCTAATGGTGGGATTTGTGCAATTAAGTATGCCACAAATGACATACCTCCTAATAATGCCATGGCGATAAGTGAGTCACTAAAGACTGCGCCAAAGCTACCACGGCCATAAATTGAACCGCCGAGTGCATCACCCAGTGAAGTGAAGATGATGACTAACACGATGATTATTGCAATTTCTGCCATCTTTTTCATGATCTTATATCCTTATTCTGTATCTGCTGATGCGGTTGCACGTTTTCTTTTCAATTTGTTATACAAGAAAGAGGCAAACGGTAAGGAGAAGAAGATGTAGATGTACAGACCTAATACCGAAGACATCAAGTTTGCAGAGGATGAGAATGCTTGAATATCTGCGGCGTGTTCAGGATAAAGTTCCAATAATGGGGCAACAGATGCTGCTAGCATCGAACCACTACCCACACCAGCACCCATGGCTAAAGCAAGTGGGCTCATAATATCGAGTCCTGCGATAACACTGGCGATAACACCCATCCAAACCGCACCGTATAACGTCCCGCAAATATACATTGCCATAACGCCGCGGCCTTCTGGTGAACTTAAACCATATTTGGCTTCGATAATGGCAATATTGGGTTCACGACCGATAGAGTAGGTGGCACCAACAGCCTCACGGCCCATGCCTAACATGATAGCAAGTGGTAAACCGAGCAAAATAGTACCGATAAAGTGACCGACTTCTTGCAAGATTAATGCGCCACCGGCTTGAATTATTTTTTCCCAAGATGCACCAACGGAGGTGCTTAATTTTGCAATTAAGATAACTAACGCAACACTCATTATCGAGCTCGCGTGTGCCATATTTTTTTCGCTAAGGATTTTGAATTTTGGAAAACTGATAATACCACCCATCAACATGGAATAAAGCATTGGAAAAACCATGACTAAACTGATTTTAATTTGCCCTATAGCTTCCGAAAGAAGAATGATAAGTAAGCTAACCAAAAGCAACTTACTATCTTTTAATATACCCATAGTGTTACCTTTCATTGGAAATGTTTTTAAGAGTTTTTCGTATATATTTATAATAAAAATGCATCATTTTCGTATTCATACTATCCATGAAACTATTTTCCTGACAATATTCCGAAAGTCTCTTAGACATGCCGAAAAGGCATGGTTAAAATCAATAAATTAATATTTATTAATAAAGATGTAGTTATTGAAATGTTTTTGCATTTTCATATTAAAAATATTTTTATTTTTCAGATTGATACAAATTATTATTAATTATTTAACATGCTGTTTCATAAGTAATTTTGATTTTTTGGTGTGTTAATGCGAGAAATTATCAAATACCCAGTAAATGTGAGGTTGTTCAGGTTTTATTTATTTTTTTATGGCAAGGTTTTATTTTTACTAAATTTATATAATGATAAAAATTGAATTTTAATTGGAGGTTGTTATGGTTTCTTTGGGCTTTTATTTTTATTTTGGTCTGAATTTAATTTGATTATTAGAGTAATAAACTGATTTGTTTTTGCTGATTTTATTCAAAAAAATTTGATAAATTACAATAATATTGTATTTGGCAGTGATATTTGACATGGATCTCAATTCTGAATATTTCTTAATTTGAAAGCAATAAATGAGTCGAAATTTTATTTTAGTCTATTTGCTGAAATTCATGTTATCCGTAACATGTTTACCTGTTATTTGTTTATTGAATATCGAAAAATATAAAGGCACGAATTGCGCGAACAAAAAAGTGTTTGTTGTTAATTTACACTAAGTCGTCTTTTTATCGCAGCGGCATTGTGAACGGCAAACCAAAAGAAAGGTGTTTATGACTATTACGTTAAAAGATATCACCAAAGATAATTGGGTGGATATCATCTGTCTTGAAATAACTAAAGAACAGGAAGACTTTGTGGCTCTTAACTCAGAGTCAATCGCAGCCTCAAAATTTTTTGATTACTATATTAATCGTGGTATCTATGTTGATAATGAGCCCGTTGGTTTTGTTCAATATTATTCAAACCATGAAAATGGTCGGCCCGAAGAGGTTTTTATTGGCCAATTGATGATTGATATTAAACACCAAAGAAAAGGCTTTGGTTCTCTGGCTATTCCACTTGTTCTCGATGAAATAAAAAGCTTAGGTAAATATCAATCAGTATCAATTTGTTATATCGAAGGCAATGACATGATGAAACCATTTTTTGAACAGTTTGGTTTTTCCGTTGTTGACCAAGATGAATTTGATGAAACCATTATGCGGCTAGTTTTTTAGTGCTGAAATGACGAATATCCGCTCCAACTTATAGTTAGCAGCGGATATTTGTAGAGCGATAAACCTACAATATTTATCTAAAATTGCGCATTTAATCCTAAGCGTAGTGTGCGCCCGGGGGCTGGCATCATACTGCGCGTCAGTGGGTCGATATAATAACGGTCAGTTAAGTTGGTCACTAAGAATTCGACATTAATATTTTTGTCAATTTGGTAACTTGCGTAGGCATCTGCAGTAAAGGTAGGCGTCCAGTGCATTGGGCTATTATTCGCCATCGAATAACTCCCCGGGAACTGCTGCATCAGTTTGCGTTCATCTTTATTTTGTACGCTACTGGTATAACGTAAGCGTGTTCCCACTTCGAGGGCCTCATCCATAAAGCGCATGCCTAGGTTGGAATTTATGGCATATTTAGGCTGTAATTGTGTACGTAAAAAACCGCCAGGGAAACCTGCAGTTGTACATTGGGAGATATTATAGCGATTAGCCGGGTCAAGATTGGCTGGAGCCGAATCATCACAGACTTCATTTTTGAGGCGGTAATCGACACCAATATCCATAAATACACCACCATTATCATAGCGTGCCAAAGCTTCAATTCCTGCTGTTTTATGTTCTTTTACTTGAACAAAATTAAGACGTCCATCACGGTCAAAAGCATTTTCAATGACAGTATGGTAATAGCCTATTTTCACGTCAGCGTGGCGTTCAGCGCCGAGTAAACCTTGTAAATTACGTGAATAACCAAATTCAAAGGTTTTTGCACGTTCGGGTTTAAATAACATTTTCTCTTTACGGGCTTCACTTTCCCCTGCAAACCCAATGCTGTTTTCAAAAATACTCGGTAAGCGAACCGTCTCTATATAGCGTGCATAAACCCGGTCGTTATCAGATAACCAAATATTGGCACCAAAAGCGGGAGCCCAGCCATGGCTTTTTTGTTTGCCTGAGAATTTCCATTTTTCTTCTTCAGTGAGTTCGCGCTTGATATCATCGGCTGGGTGTGAATAACTTGAACCATAGACATAAACTTCCTTGCCAGTAACAGGGTCAACAGCACGAGCTTGAGAGTCAAAAGTACCGTTATGGAAAGGGTTTGTTTTGGTGGTATAGCGCCCATCGCTATCTGATTTCCATTCGGCGCGGAAATTAACGTCTAAAACACCATTTTCTTCTGGGCGCTGAGCGTTGTTTCTTTTAGTAATAAAAACGGTATAGTCGGTATCTTCCAACCCTAATGTTTTAAGTAATATTTGGCTGTTTTTATAACCACCATTAAACGCTTGGTAGCCATTGGCAACAGCCTCGTTATACTCTTCTTTGGTTAAAATTCGGTTGTAATTTATTTGTTTAGCAAGGCGCTCGTCAGGGTTTTGGAAGCCCTTGGTGCGATTGCGCATTTGTTCTTTTAAATAATCATCTTCTGTCCAGCCATCAATATATTTTGCGCCCGCATCCAGTTCTAACCAGCTCGTTGGGCGATAGTTAAAGTTAAAGGCAATACTGGTTTCTTGGCGATGACCTTTACGAGGAAGGGCAATAAAAGGGCTGGCGGTTTGAGATGGCGGTACGTCGTTAGAGTCCAATTTTTCTTTGAGCATTGAACCGCGGATCGTTAAATCAAGATCGGGCGTGAGTGCCATGGTATTGCGCAAATTAAAGCCAATACGGTCATTCTCAGAGTTAGTTGCTGCGGTATTAATTAATGAACCATCAATGTTAGGGGCTTTTCCACCACCATAACCATACTCGAAGCCCCAATCGCGTTCTTTGGGTTCTCGTGGGTAGCCACCTGAGGTATTGGTATCCCCTACGGAATGGGTCATCCACACATTTGCGTTTAGGTCAATCCATTGATTATCTTCAGGTTTCCATTTATATTCGGCATTATAAGCATTGACCGTAAAGTGAGCTAATGGCCATTGGGGTAATACTTGTTTTCCTTCAAGCTCAGCAAATCCTAAACGTGATGGCATGATTTCACCATAGGTGCTTTCACTTCGGCGAAAACCAAGATGTAATGTTTGGTTTTCAGTGAGATATAAATTAGTTTTAACTAAATAGGATTCCAACTCATTGGAGGTATTCGTAACTTCTTTTCCGGGGCGAAATACATTGGCAGCAAAAGGTAAGTAAGGGTCTGGACCAAGCTGTTGCTGTACTGTTTGTTGTTCATTTAATTGAACCGATTCTTTATAACGGTGAGCGCCATTTTTCCCCGCAAAATAATTACCTTGCCGGCGATAAGCATAGGCGGCCATTAAATCAAACTTTTCCTGTCGAGTCCCAACCGCTATTCTTCCGCCATTATCTTTAAAATTAAAGAATTGAGCGCTTCCTCGGGATTTCGGTGTGATGTTGACGACTGGATCAGAGAAAACATAGTTATTATTTTTATAAATCTCAGGGTGATCTCGGTAATCTTCGCCATAACCAAAGTGGGGAACACGCTCACGAGTAGAATTGCTGCTGGTTTCTAGTTTTAAGCTGACACCAAACTTTTCGCCCGGAGCAACAACGTCATCTATTCCTATGGTTCTGATGGCTATTCCACCGCCAACAGAGGTTTTTATATCACCAGCAAGAGAACCACTTTTTTCAATCTCAATGCTACTAATGAGGTTTGGGTCCACATAGTTACGGTTGTTTGCCCCATTGTAACCCCGATAAACGGTTAACGACTGTTCTGTGCCGTCAACCGTGACAGGAACACGTTCTTGCCCTTGAATGCCTCGAATATTCGGGTCTAACGCGCCACTGTTTCTTGCATCACCACTATAGACACCAACTGCACTATTAAGCACATCCGCGGTACTGGTACCTTTATAGCGCTCAACAAGGTCTTTTCCTAAATAAATTTTAGAACCTTTAGCATCATATTGATCATCGTAACCTTGTTGATCCCGTTCTTTGATAGTTTTTGCTGAATCTTGAACAGTAATGGTGCCGATGTGTTCTTCTTTTTCCCCTAAAGCGGTTGTTGGAATAAAAAGAGCAGTAATAATTGCAGTAGTAATAGGTGTTAATTTGTATTTATACATTGTGTTTTTCTCTATGCCATAACGCTTAAAAACGGGTTTCTAATCCAATAGAAATTTCGTGCTGGTGGTAGGAGTAAATTCCATCTGCAGAACTGCGGTTATCACGAAAGCGGTAACTGGTATAAGGCGTAAATGTGAGCAATGAATAATTTGGAAAACTAAGACGCGCAAAATACATCGCTTCTCTATCATGGCGTTTAACATTCAACATTTGGTTGAAGGCCTTGAATTGGCTTTCTCGGTAAGTTGCAAGTGCCAGTAAATGAATATTGGGTGTTAGCACGTGATAAAAGCCGCCTCGGATACCCAATTGGTCATAATCATCGCTACGAACTTCTGTGGTGAGACGAGTCGCATCAGCCCCCAAAAAGAGGGAGGTATCTGGGGTAATACCATAGACACCGGTTAGATGTAGGCTACTTCGATTACCATTGGCACTGTCATACGGTTTTTGATAATGAAGTTGTTGGTAGTCAGCGGAGGTACTTAGGAGCACACGAGGTGAAAATTGGTAGTCAGCTTCAATTTTTCCCCCTATGCCTAAATAACGGCGCTTTTCATTGACCGTTTTTAACTCAACTAATGGGCCGAATGCGATAGTGGTGTTCGCATCATTAAAACGATATAAAGTTGCTAAAGAAGACGTGTTTTCACTGAATTCAGCATAGTGCGGATAGCGGTCACCATAAGATGTCCCCTTGATTTGCAGGGAATGATTGCCCGAGATAGGAATAATTTTACTCAGACTTGCATCATAGGTGAGTCCCGGTGATGATTTGGGGTTAGCCATTTTCCAGGTTCCCCCTGGCGTTTCCCAAACTTTATTTTTATCTGGAACTTGGTTGATATTACTGTTGTATTTATAGCCAAAGGAGAGACTGCCAGTCCAAGCGGTGCGGTTTTCGATAGCACTAATAAATTGCTGGATGGTTTGCTTCACATTCGTAGGTAATGCGAGTGTTTCATCGTTGATTAAATTTTGGAATAAAGCCAAAGACTCTTTATTTTGGTTATCTTCAAAATAAGCCCGGGCCAGTTCTAATTTTATGCGAAGAAACTTTGGCGACCGTGCCAATATTTGTTGGTAGTGGGCAATCGCTTCAGGGTAATGATTTTGCGATTTAGCAATTTCTGCTTTTGCAAATAAAATGAGCAATGGATCTGCATCAGCGAGTTGTTGGTAGCGGGGTAATAAGCGCTGTACGTCTTCAAATTGCCTGTGGTTAATTGCCAGATAAATGGCTTGCCCGAGGTCTTGGGCATTATTCTCAAGGGCATAATTTTCCCCATTTAAGTTAATTGATAGGTCATCTGGGAGAAGCAATTGGTCTTTATTGGGGACTACTGCACTTTTATCACGATAGTTTTGTTTGTCTTTTTGCCATAACAATTGTTCTCGGTCAGTGTCCAAGCTGGCTGGAAATGCAGAGAATACGGCTATAAGCATCATAATGGCAGGGGTTAATAACAGATATCGCATAGGATTAGCTTCGGTAATAAAAGGCAGTGGCCAACTGCCTGTCACGCTTTATGGTTGGCCACCAAGGTTGATTTACGGGTTACTGGGAAATATTCCCACGGCTTCCACCAAAGGCCATATCTTTGCTGTGATCTTCAAATTGAGTGACACCAGCAATATGCTTAGCTTGATCGCCAAAGAAGTGTCCATTTGTTGAGCCTGATTCACCATTAAGAGTGGCCGCCCCGGCGAAAGTGGCATTGTTTTTAATGGTGGCATCAATATTGGTTGCACCAATATTCCCTGCTAAGGATTTAGTACCAAAGTTGGCTGTCAGAGTCCCTGCGGTTAGTGCGCCTCCATTGTATTGGCTTATTCCTTTAACGGAGTATTCCGCTGTGCCAGCTGTAGGCATATTGGTGGTGACATCCTTGCCAGAATAGTAAGCGGTATGTGTGGTGTCACTAACTTGTCCTGTCGATGACCATTCACCAAAATAGACTTCTGCATCTGCAATTTTGGCAAAGTTAAAAACGCCCATTTTGTCATGCGAACCAGGTCCATTAGGCATGGAAATAACATGTGCTTCATTTCCTGCCTGTATTGGTGCCATTCGAGTTAAGCCTGAGAAAGAAATGGTTTTTCCACCATAAACAGATTGCACACCAATACCTGGGTCACCCGCAGCACCGCCATGACCACCACCGGTTCCTTCTGTTGCACCAACACGGACGGAAGGCTGATTAGCATCGAAAGGTTGGCTTTGGCCAGAACCGATTGCTGCAGAAGCACCAAAAGTTACTGTGCAGGTTGCGAGTGCTAGAGCGATAATATTTAACTTTTTCATCGAAATACTCCATTTTTATTAAAGATATTAACGATACTATTGATTAAGAAATTATTATTTCGCATATATATGACGAGTTGTATTAAATCAAATAATAATATAAATGCAAATGATAATTCTTCGCATTAACATTAAAATAATTATGGGTATCAATGAGATAGTGATATTGATCTTGCTGTTAGTGGTTGATATTACGATTTATTTTTGTAGTTAATTTGTTGGATTATCAATTTTAATGGTAATTATTTTTTGATAAAAAAGTTAAATTAGTCACATTTTAATGCGTTTGATTGAATGGATTACATTAAAAACATTAAAGTTTATGTTGTTTATTATTTCATCATCGTTCGTAGACAATGGTGGGGTAAATAAATCAAAAAAAACAAATGCAAACAATGCGCATTATCATTACTGTTGTGGTAATTTTGTCTTTACGGTACACAGCTAGGTTTATAATCACTCAAAATATAAAGGAATAAAGATATGGCTCCATGGTTAATTTTTGGCGCGGGTGGAAAAGGTGTTGGTCGTCAAATTGCTCAGTTGGCAATTGCAAAGAAACGCCCTGTCATCGTTGTTGTGCGTAATAAGCAGTCTGCAGAGGCATTGGAGGCGCTAGGTGCGCAAGTCTTCATTGGTGATGCTTGTGATAGTGAAGTGGTTAAGGCTGCTTGTCATGCAGCAGGAACAACTGCCACGGTTATTTCAACCATGGGAGGGAGCCAAGATTATTTAGCTCACCGTACGGTGATTGATTGTGCAGAACAAGCTGGGATATCTCGTATGGTGTTAGTCACATCATTAGGTTGTGGGGATTCATGGCCTTATTTGTCTGCCCGGTCACGCGCTGCATTTGGTCAGGCTGTGAGAGAAAAATCCCTTGCGGAGTCATGGCTACAAACTAGCTCATTAGATTATGTGATTGTTCGCCCTGGTGGGTTATTACATGGTGAGCCAACGGGAAAAGCAATTCTTCAACAAGAGGTTGAAGTTCATGGCTTAGTGATGCGTGCGGATGTTGCTGCGCATGTTTATCAGTTGGCTAAGCAAGGTGAATTGAAAAAACAAATTTATAGCGTAGTACAGCCGGGGTTGGTACCCGCTTAATAAAAACGAGGTTATTTGTGTAGCTTATCTGTTTTTTATTACAAATAGGGCTACCATTGGTCTCCACTGCGAAAGTCACAATATAGGGGTTGTGAAAAATCAATTAAATTGTTTTTTGACCACCCCATGACGCCACCTTCTTCATCGACAGAGTGGATATAATGGCTTTGATTGAGCTCATATAATGGCCCGTTCCATACCTGCCAGCCGACAGATTGATATACAGGGAAGCCCTGATCTGATGCAGAAAGCAGACCCAGTTGATAACAATCGGCAATAATTTGGTTGGTAGCCAGCATAAGCTGTTTGCCGATCCCTTGGCGACGGTAGTTTTCCCGTACCGCCATCGCTTCAACATAGCCAACCGTTATTGGCGTATTACCGATTGCCATATGACGTTGAATAATAGCAACGTGGCCAATAATTTGTTGTTGGTCATAAGCCAAGACGTGCATTCCCCCCAAAGCATGTTCAAAATCATCATGGGTAAAATCTTGCTCAAAGCTTTGAAATAGCATGGAATATAATGCCTCTCTATTCTCTGCTGAAAGTTGAGATGTGTGTTTGTTTTTATATTCTATAGTCATTTAGCACCATGGAATAATTGTAAAGAGGGCTGAAATAAAAAATCGTTAAGCTTGTAGGAGCAAAGTATATAGCATATCAAAATTGACTATGATGGTTTGAATGCGTTAGTGCTAAAAGCTATTTTGGTGTTTTTTAATAAAGCCATTGATATATTTTGTGGTATTACTCAAACGTTATTTTCATTTCCATATACACAACTTTGGACGGAGTGTTTTCCATTACCAGAGATTGCACATGAGTTATACACACAACCGTTTCCACTCGTAGATATTACCGTTATTGATGATAATGAACTCGTTAACCATCGAAAAATAGCAGTAATGGAATTAGCGATGAAACATAAATATCTTCGGGATGAATTCCAACAAGTACTCCCTCTCTTGGCGAAGGCACTCAATAAACATTATAATAGTGATAACGACATCATAACTATCCTAAATTATTTGTTTATTGCCTTGGATTCCCATAATTTTGAACAAGTTATTCAAGTTTTAGGTGAACAAACAGAAAAGCATAAGGAGACAATCATGAATATTGCGCAACGATTGCAAGATAAAGGACGGCAAGAAGGGCGGCAAGAAGGGTTGCAAGAGGGATTTAAAAAAGGCAAAGAAGAGGCAAATATAACAACGGCACGGAATCTTTTGGAACAAGGAGTTAGTATCGAGATAATAATGAAAAGCACTGGGCTGAGCCGTGAAAAACTTATTTCTTTACAGTAACTCAGGTGTTATGACTCAGATTTAAAAGGGATATTATTTATCAATATCCCTTTATTTAATAATAGTTGAATAATATATAAATTATTTAAATGGCATCTACTAGGTTTGCTTATCCCATTGAACTAGTGCTAACGACAGTTGACTCAAAGCGGCATAAAAACCAAACTCATCATACCGTTGGCAATTTTGGCTAAATATTGGTAGCCATTGCAGTAAAAGTGACAAGGTTTTTAGGCGCAATTGCCTTACTTTTTCTTGGTCCAAATGGGCTTCATTTAATGAAAAATGTAAGTGACTTAATAGCTCCAAAAAAATTGAAATATGATCAGAAGGCTCTCTAAATGCCTCATTAGTTTCCATTCCAGCCTCGGCTAATAAGTACTTAATTTGTTCATTACCTTGCTCACAGTTTGGATAAACTGAGGCGTAAGGTAAAGCTGATTGCTTATCAGACATTAAAAATAAGCTACAGAAGTCGGCGGCTAATTCGAGTTGTGCATCATTTCGCATTATTAGCGCTTGGACTTTTGTTTTAACTGCTTGAATTGGCAAAGTTAGAACGGGTTCCTGCTCGACAGTCGTAAACCAATCCATCATCTCGCTAGATTGAAGTTGCACTAATGTTGCACTATCTAGTTCACGTGAGAACAATTGTGCTAGCCATGCATAAATACACGCTATTTGTTCTGGTGCTAAAGTGCTTTGTTTTGTCATTTATTCACCTGTGATGCAGGAACATATTCACACTGAGCAACCATTTCAATTGGCCCATCGAATGCATTCACGTTATCCACTTGTCCTGTATATTTTTCTATCTCTACTAAGGTTGTATGTGCACTGGTGGCTTGCGCTAATTGAGAGGTTCCAATATCAAGCGTCAATACGTTTGGGTTTCCGTATTTGCACAGCGCATTGATTTCTCCGCCCTTAGTCGGGTCATACCAAGCTCCCTCATGGATACGGGCAACGCCTTTTGTGTATAGGTCTGAAACCACAGCTCCCGCTAACACTTGCCCTCGGTCGTTGAAAACGCGAACGATATCACCATTTTGTATACCCCTAGCTTTCGCATCTTGAGGACTAATAAAGACAGGTTCTTTGCCACTAACGGAATAATATTGACGTAATACAGGGGACTCGCACAGTTGTGAGTGTAAGCGAAAATCGGGATGTGCAGATTGCAAATGTAATGGCCATTTTTTTGAACCTGGACCACCATGAGAGCGTTCTGCTTTTTCGAACCACATTGGGTGGCCTTGGCAATCATCATATTGCATGTCGGCAATAGTTTTTGAGTAAATTTCAATTAAACCACTCGGTGTTCCTAATGGTTCTAAGTCGGGATCTTCTCTAAATGCTTGATGACGAACAAACATTTGTGGATGTTCAAATTCCACATAGCCTTCTTTTTCCCAGAACACATCGAAAGAGGGTAGATGAATACCACGGCCTTTCCCCTGCTGGCTGCCTTCTTGCCAAATACGTTTTAGCCAGCCCATTTCGTCCAAACCTTCAGTAAAGGCTTCTTCACGACCAAAACGGCGGCATAGGTCGCGTAAAATATCCAAGTCATTGCGTGACTCAAATTGCGGTTCAACGAGTTGTTTCATTGCAATAATGCCACGATTTGAATGGTTACCGTATTGGTCAAGGTCATTACGTTCAAATTGCGTGGTCGCCGGTAATACGATATCGGCAAAGCGGCAAGTGGATGTCCATTGATTATCGATAGAAACAACCGTTTCAAGCTTGCGCCAACCTTCAATAATACGGTTAATTTGTTGGTGGCGGTGGAATGGATTGGTTCCGGCAAATACGCACATTTTTAGTGGCGGTAATTTAACCGCTTTACCGTTCCAGTTGATTGTTTTTCCGGGCTCTAAAATCGCATCAATAAAACGAGCAATAGGAATGGTGCTGCTGTAGCCTTTGTAGTCATTGTTATCATGAATGGGGGGCACTTTAGTTGAGCCAGAAAAACCACTTAAAATAATTCCCTGACGGCTAGGGGTTCCTGCTCCATTGTAGTGCCAACCGAAGCCAAATCCTCCACCCGGTAAGCCAATTTGACCTAACATCGCAGCTAAAACAACAATCATCCATGACCATTGTTCACCATGTTGCATGCGTTGAACGCACCAACCTGCAATGATTTGGGTGCGATCTGCTGCCATTTGGCGAGCTAAAGCTTGGATTGTATCGGCATCAATACCACAAATTTCAGCTGCCCATTGTGCATCTTTGGGTTGCCCATCCGTTTTTCCCATTAAGTAGGGAACAAATTGCTCGAAACCGACACAATATTCTTTTAAGAAGGTTTTATCATGTAAGTCTTCAATGTAAAGCGTGTGGGCGATGGCTAATTGTAATGGTACATCCGCTTGCGGGTTAATCGCGATATGTTGAACATTGGCACGCCCAAGGTAATCATGCGTTGAGGTGATTATAGGGTCAATACTGATGACTTTTATCTCACCGTTAGCGGCTTTTGCTTTCAATTGTTCATAATATTCATAAACGTCATGATCAGGGCACCACCAGTTAGCTTGTTGATTTTTAATCAGGTCAGAGCCCCACAACACAATGGTTTTACTATTTTTGAGGACTAACGGCCAAGAGGTTTGTTGTTCATAAACCTCCATCGACCCAACAACTCGAGGTAAAATTACTTGTGCAGCCCCTGTTGAGTAATCTCCGCCAGTACTGACACTATTGCCATGCAGCGCAATGGCGCGAGCTAACATACCTGAAGCGTTGTGAAGCATCCCTGTCGATTGCCAACCATTTGCAGTGAGTAATCCACTTGGTCCATAGGTTGTTTGAACACGTTCTAATTCTTGATAGAACAAATCAAGGGCTTCATCCCAAGAAACACGTACGAAGCGGTTATCACCTCGTTGTGAGGTATCACTTAAATGGCGTTTACGTAGCCAGTCAACACGTACCATTGGATAACGAATACGGGCAGTACCATGAACATGGTCAGGTAACCCTGCAATCATTTTGGATGGAAATTTATCGTGTTCAAAGGGCTTGGCTTCGATAAAGCGACCATCAACCACAGTAGCGCGGATTGCACCCCAGTGCGACCCAGTCAGAATGCCTTCTTGTACCACCGCAGTTTGTTCACCAGCCGTTGCAGCGCTAGCCTTACGTGGTGTTAAGAGGGAAGGGCCTAACATACCCGCAACAGTGAGTCCGCCAAGCTGGAACAAAAAGCGCCGACGAGAAGCTTGAAAAGTTGGATTATTTTTCATTCTGTACTCCGTTATCACCGTGTGAAGATCCTGCGGTATCAGATGCATTCATTTGTAAGTATTTCAGTAAGGTGCGCTCTTCTCGCTTATCTAAACTGGTAAAGCCAATCATACCGTTTAATGTGCCTATCCAACCGTTAGCATCAAAGTGGGCAATATCTGGCGCGCCATGGCATTGATTACAAGAGCCGTTATATAAAGAGTCTGCATAAGCCCATATCGGTTTGATATCATTGACCATATCGCCTTGCTGCATCCAGGCGGTCGCTTGCAATTTGCTCCATGAGGTATCTGTTGCAGCGACGACGGTACTCTCTAAATTTTTCACATTTTCTTGAACATCACCGCGTATAGAAGCAACGAAAATTCGTTTACCAGGGAATTCGGATAGGACTCGTTGGCGGCCATCAGTTTCTGTCCACCCAGTGATTTCAACTTGTAGCCAATCGCCATCACGTTTTAGGACTTTCACCTCTGAGGCAGGAAGTAACGAGCCAGCAGGGTCTTTATCCCCTTTATTTGCATAAATAGGTTTAATATCAAGTGAATACAGAATGTCGGAATCACTATTTGCCTTCGCGCGCAGCTCATCGAATTGTTTACGAAAACCGCTGCTCATATCAGGTAATTGGTGGGCAATTCCTTTGTGGCAGTCAATGCAGGATTGATTCTCTTTCGCAGCGATTTGCATCTGGCGAGCCGCTTCTGGATTTTGCTTGGCGTGATCCATCGAGTCGTAATCATGACAAGAGCGGCAAGTGGCCGAATTGTTCTCTTTCATGCGAGCCCATTCACGTTCTGCAAGTTCGGCGCGTTTGGCTTCAAATTTTTCAGGGGTATCTATCGAATGAGCAATAAATGTTTGATAAATATCATTGCTTGCTTCGAGTTTCCGTTTAATCATGCCTGGAAGGTCGGAGGGAATATGGCAGTCATGGCATTCTGCACGTACCCCAGAGGCATTTTGGAAATGCACGGATTGCTTATATTCTTCGTAAACGGGTTCCATGCTATGGCAACTGACACAAAACTCGGTGGTGCTAGTCACTTTCATCCCAACATGGGGTACAACGATTAACGCAACACCCACTGCAATCCCGACAACGATTAACGTAAGCATTGACCAACGAGCACTTGGTTTTCGCAACGCTCTCCAGAGTTTCCGCATAATAGCCCCTGTAATTATATGGTTTAATACAGGCGATCTTATTGAGTTAATATGAATAGCGGTACTAGTCAGGATGAACAGCTTACGGCAAGATATGGGTAAATATGAACAGATATGAACAGAAGAGAGTATATCAATGACATCACATCATATTGTGGTTGTTGAAGACGAACCCGTTACTCAGGCGCGTTTACAGGCTTACTTTGAGCAAGAAGGATATCGTGTTTCTGTTACGGGGAATGGTGCAGGTTTACGCGAAATTATGGATCAGCAAGTAGTTGACTTGATTCTGTTGGATATTAATTTACCGGATGAAAATGGGTTAATGTTAACAAGGGCGCTACGTGAGCGTTTTACAGTAGGAATTATTTTAGTCACAGGCCGTTGTGACCAAATTGACCGTATTGTGGGTTTAGAAATGGGAGCGGATGATTACGTTACTAAACCTTTGGAACTCAGGGAGCTCGTTGTTCGTGTCAAAAATTTACTTTGGCGAATTGATCTTGCTAAACCATCACAAACCCAGGTTGTTTCTCAAGATAATTGCTATCAGTTCGCTGGCTATTGCCTAAATGTTTCGATGCATACGCTCGAATTTAAGCATCAAGCAATCAAACTCACTCGTGCTGAATATGAAATGCTAGTGGCTTTTGTGACAAACCCACGGGAGATTCTAACCCGAGAACGTCTTTTACGTATGTTATCAGCCCGTCGGGTTGATAACCCTGATTTACGCACGGTAGATGTACTTATTCGCCGTTTACGCCACAAGATTAATGCTGATTTATTAGTGACTCAGCATGGTGAAGGTTATTTTTTAGCCGCCGATGTATACTGATATACGGGCCTAAATCCTCCTGGAGATAATGAATTACGTAAGTGTTCACTATCTGCATTTTGTTGAGTAAGCACTAAAATTGGCGGGCTTATATTGTTTGGAACTGGCTGCTTTTGTAATACTTTGATGGCTTGTTCAATGACTAGCTCACCTTGCCAAACCATTTGGTCGCTAGCTGCCATAATTATTCGGCCTCTTTTTAAGCCGCGATAGACTTGATGTGATAAGTAAAAAGAAACAATATTCAATGGTTTTGTTAAGTTACGGCCTTCACCCATTGCGGCTTCAGCGGCGATAGCTGTGCCAACGACGACATCAATATCTGGGTTACGCTCTAGCATTTCATGTAATAAATTGCGTTGAACTTCAATGTCGTTATCCCCTTGTGCAACATCCACAATTTGTACATGGCTACCCGCAATAGCCTCTCTGAATCCTTGTTCCATTTCAAGGCTACCGCCAGCATTTAATGGCCCAGGCATAAGTAACACTTTCAATGGCTTACCTTGGCTCCATTGCACTAAATAGCGTCCCGGCTGATAGCCCATTTGAAACCAAGGTACACCCACGCGGGTTTTAACTGTTTTATCGTGTGTCGCGTTGATGACTTCAATGACAGGCGTATTTCCTACCAGTTGACTCAGGTTTGGAAAGGCTGTGGTGCTACTGCCCAGTAAAATGGCATCTGCTCCCCACTGTTGGCATTGCGTAATTTGCTTTTGCTGAGTAGCTAGCTGGTTATATCCGCCAGCTTCTAATACATTTAGGTCAATACTATAGCTTTTGGCTGCTTTTTGCATACCATAATTAATTGATAACCAATAAGAATCTTTTAAGCTAGGATAAAGCGCACACAATTTCCATGTTTTTGTAGCGGTAATGGGATTATGTGGTTGGGAGGTAAAGTGTAGTGTATCACGCCACTGAATGAGTGAACTATTCTGCGCCATTGCTAGGCTCAGTAATGAGTAAAATGTGAACAGTAGTAAAATCAATACACGCATGATAGCCTCACAAACCAGAAACCTTTATCCTAAATGCTTTCTTGCAGTTAACTCAACCATTTTAATTTTTAGGCTAACTAAACCGTGAATTTATCACTAACTAGACGATTGTGGATGGGCTTTGCGCTGATGGCAGTATTGACCTTTATCAGCACCCTTGTGGGGTGGTACAACTTACGTTTTGTTAGCCAAGTTGAACAGGCCAATACCGAGGCTTTGATTCCAACCATGAATATGGCAAGGCAATTGAGTGAAGCAAGTGCTTGGGAGCTATTTTCTGCGCAGAATCTCACCAATGCAGATAGCGAAAGTATTTGGTTAGCGCAAGGACGGATGTTAACGGCACAAAGCCTTAAAATCACTAATTTGCTGAAAACATTACGGGAACAAGGCTTCAACACACAAGATATAGAACAACAAGAAAAAGAAATCGCTCAATCATTAAGCCAACAAGGTGAATTAGTTGGCCAGCGGTTAAAACTGCGCACTGAGCAACAACAGTTAAGGCAACATATCATCGCTGCGGCGGGTGATATCGCCCAAAAAGCGCATGGCCAAGCCAATAATGCAGCGACCTCCGCTGGTGCAACGCAGGTGAGTATTTATGACCTAATCGAGCGAAAACAAGGGGAACAAGCACAGCAAGCCCTTGATCAACTCATTGATATTGACCTTGAATATGCTAGCCAAATGAATGAGTTGCGATTAAGCGCTATGCGCGTACAGCAAATGGTACTTAATTTAGGTTCAAACCAACCCAATCGTAATATGGCAGAATTAGAAAATCAGCTGAATTCTGCAGTCAAAATCTTACAACGTCGGCAAAAATATATTGAAGACCCTGCCGTGAGAAGCCAGGTAGAAAATGCCTTAAATAGCGTTAAGCGTTATATCGAGTTAATTACGTTGTATCGCCAAGATAACGACATCACAACTCGTTTACAGATTTTATCGCAAAATAATATTGACCAATTTGCACGTTTTAGTAGTGAAGTAGCTCAATTAGTTGACATCATTGAACTTCGTAACCAAACCGCATTGGGGCAACTTAAACAAGCCAGTGAACGGGGGCAAAATTGGTTGCTAGCATTAAGTATTGTTTCATTACTCTCATTGATTTTGATCCTTTGGCGAGTGGTTTACCGCTTAGTGACAAAGCCGTTGGCACAGCAAACCCAAGCGCTTCAGCGCTTGCTTGAGGGCGATATTGACTCTGCATTTCCTGAAACCGCAGGCGTGAAAGAGCTTGATACGATTGGCCGTTTAATGGATGCATTTCGTGCGAGTGTTCATGCTTTAAATAATCAGCGTGAACAACTAGCGGACCAAGTCAAAGTGAGAACGGCAGAACTGCGGGTGATGGTTGTTGAGCATCGCAAAGCTCGCGCTGAAGCAGAAAAAGCCAATCAGGCAAAATCGGCATTTTTGGCGGCAATGAGCCATGAAATTCGCACGCCACTTTATGGAATTTTGGGGACAGCGCAATTGCTATTAGAAAATAAAGCGCTTAATCAATATCATGATGATTTATATGCAATTACGGATTCAGGTGAATCCTTATTGGCTATTTTAAATGACATTTTGGATTACTCTGCTATTGAAGCTGGGGGACAAAATGTTTCTATCAATGAGGAACCTTTCGAGCCCAAGCCATTATTGGAAAGTACCTTGTATTTAATGAATGCCAGTAATAAAAATCATGCTATTCAGTTGGTTGCTGATATTGCAGATGATTTACCTACAGCCTTACAAGGGGACCCACTCCGGATCCGGCAAATTATCACGAATTTACTCAGTAATGCACTACGTTTCACTCAGCAGGGGCGGATTACTTTGCGTAGTTGCCGTTATGGCAAATATTGGTTTATTGAAGTGGAAGACACCGGGTGTGGCATTGATAACTCGCGATTTACTGATATTTTTAAGCCATTTGTGCAAGTCGATAGCCAGCGGGGTGGAACAGGGCTTGGGCTGACAATTAGTGCAAGTTTAGCACAAGCGATGGGTGGTGAATTGACGGTTAGTAGCCAGTTAGGGAGTGGAAGCTGTTTTCGTTTAACACTGCCGTTATCTATTGCCTCGCATCCAGTTAGTAAATCGGCGGATCTATCATTAGACATGCGGGGCGTACATTTATTACTCATAGAAGACAACCTATTGACTCAGAAAATCAGTGGAGAAATGTTAACTCGAAGTGGGGCACAGGTAACCACTGTTGGTTCTGCGGCAGAAGCATTAGCTGCTTTACAAACTGGGCAACAATTTACGGCAGCGTTGGTGGATTTTGGTTTACCTGATATCGATGGGATCACCTTGGCTAAACAAATAGCGAAAGCCTATCCCGCATTGGTTTTGATTGGTTTTAGTGCTCATGTGATTGATGAAACATTGCGCCAACGGACGAGTCAAGTTTTTCGCGGTATTATTCAAAAACCAGTACCAAGAGATAGGTTAAACCAGTTGATCGTTAAATATATTTCAGGCGGTGAGTATACGTTGTCCGATTCTAGTGTTCAGGAAAAATTTGTAGATTTGCAACAGCTTATTAGTGATGCTGAATTAATGGGGCTTCCGAAAATTCGCGAATGGGTGAGTATTTTTAAACAGCATTCCTTGCCACTAATCGACCAAATTGATATTGCACGAGCAGAAAAGAACACAGAACAAATAAAGCGCCTTGCTCACCAGTTAAAAAGTAGTTGTGCCAGTTTGGGAATGCAACACGCAGCACAGAGCTGTGCATTATTAGAACAGCAGCCAATGGCGGATACTCAGCTGAAAAAGGATATACAGCAAGGCTTACAGGCTATTGAGCAATGGTTGAATAAAACACATTGATTCTTCAAATATCCAGTAAGGTTCATTTAGCTGCTTTTTATCTGTTGAAGACCATGTTCTAGGCTAAAACTTAACGCGCAACACGTATGCCACCGCTCACACCTTGTGGGCTCCACAGTATTTGCCATAATTGGATATCTCGTGCTCTAAATGCACCAGCACAAGCATTTAAATAATAAGAAAACATGCGTTTGAAACGAGGTGTATAATTATGCTCGAGTTCTGGCCAAGCGGCTTGAAAGCGGGAATACCATGCCATGAGTGTGTGGTCATAATCAGCACCAAAATTATGCCAATCCTCCATGACCAGTTTGCCTTCGCTGGCTTCGCCAATATTTTGCACCGAAGGTAGGCAGCCGTTTGGAAAAATATACTTATTAGTCCATGGGTCAACATTCACTTTATTTTGATTAGAACCAATGGTGTGAAGTAAAAACAAACCGTTAGCTTTTAGGTTGCGTTGAATAACATCAAAGTAAGTCGCATAATTTTTAGGGCCGACATGCTCAAACATACCTACAGAGACAATACGGTCAAATTGGTCGTTAAGATTCCGATAATCTTCTAATTTAATATCAACATCTAAGCCTGCACAGCGAGATTGAGCATATTTTTGTTGCTCAGCGGAAATAGTGACACCCGTAACAGAAACCCCAAAGTTTTTTGCTGCATAGGCAGCGAGTCCACCCCAGCCACAGCCGATATCAAGTAATCGCATACCAGGTTTTAATTGCAGTTTTTCGCAGATTAAATTTAATTTTTGTTCTTGCGCGAGAGGAAGGTTTTCAGGAACCGTTTCTAAACCTTTCCAGTAGCCACAAGAATATTGCATATAAGGGTCGAGCATTAGGGAAAACAAGTCATTTCCGAGGTCGTAATGTTCTTTTCCTACAATACGAGCACGTTTTAGGGTTTGTAAATTGCGAACACGTGCGACAGCAATTTTCAGTGTATCACTGAAATTGTGAGGTATTTTTTTATCGAGTTTATGGCGTAAGACATATTGGAAAAATATATCTAAACGCTCGCAATCCCACCAACCATCCATATAGCTTTCACCTAATCCTATTGAGCCGTGTTGTAGCACTCGTTTAAAGAAATGGGGGTTGTGTACCTGGATATCGAAAGGGCGGGAGCCATTAATTTTAATGCCAGCTTCACTCAATAATTCAGTAGCAATGCGTTGCCAAGAGTCGATAGTGGTTTTTTGGTTAACGACTTGTTCAGTACTCATCTGATCTCCAATTTTTATCAAAGTGGGATTCAGAGAACTTTATTTGTGACGTATTCGTGGTACAGCAAAACAGGAATATTGACCACCGCTGCACGACAGTCAGTGTATTAGCGTTATTGTTGCTATAAATAAAGCTCAAATCCAGTTTCAGATAACTCTATAAAAAATATAAAACGTTCACATTGAATTTCAATAGAAATTGCACTTAATACTTAGAAATGGCACTTATAACCAAAAAAAGAGTTCTTATAAGACAATTATTTGCTCATCAAAGCTTTTCAAGCTCTTCAATGAGTATTGGAATAAGTCTAGTATATAGAAATGACATTTGTGTGAAAAAATACATTATTTGTTGCTTTTTATCTGATTAAGATTGGTTTTTTGGGCTGATTTTATTGAAATTAATGATGGGGCGTAGAGCAAATGGCTCACCTATGATTATAGAGAGCCATTTAGGAATAAAAATTCAATGATTAGATTTTTGGAGAATATCCATAACGGACCGTTTCTGTTTGTTCTAAATGAATTTGTGTTACCGCAGGTTGGGTATTAGCGATCACTTGGCCATCACGAATAGAATAACGCACAGGAACTTGACGGCGAACGGCATCAAAGCCATTTTCTGCTGGTAAAATTAATAGACTAGCTCGGTTTCCTTCACTCACACCATAATCTTGCAAGTTCAATGTACGTGCGCTGTATTCACTAATCAGTTTCAGCCCATCATTGATTTGCTGATAACCCATTAATTGGCAGACATGTAACCCCATATGCAGTACTTGCAACATATTGGCTGTACCTAATGGGTACCATGGGTCAAATACATCGTCGTGACCAAAGCACACATTAATATCCGCGGCTAGCATCTCTTTCACTCGCGTAATTCCACGGCGTTTTGGATAAGTATCAAAGCGGCCTTGTAAGTGAATGTTCACTAACGGATTAGCGACAAAGTTAATTCCAGACATTTTTAGTAGGCGAAATAAACGGGAAGTATAAGCGCCATTGTATGAATGCATTGCGGTGGTATGGCTTGCCGTGACGCGAGAACCCATCCCGTGTGCATGCGCTAACGCTGCGACTGTTTCAACAAAACGAGATTGCTCATCATCGATTTCATCGCAGTGGACATCAATCAAGCGGTCATATTTTTGTGCTAAAGCAAATGTTTTATGGAGTGATTCCACGCCATACTCACGAGTAAATTCAAAATGTGGAATGGCACCAACGACGTCGGCTCCGAGGCGTAACGCTTCTTCTAACAGGGCTTCGCCATTTGGATAAGACAAAATACCCTCTTGTGGAAAAGCCACAATTTGCACATCAACCCAAGGTGCGATTTCTTGTTTTACCTCTAACATCGCTTTCAGTGCGGTTAATGTCGGATCTGACACATCCACATGAGTACGAACATGTTGAATACCATTGGCAATTTGCCATTTAAGGGTTTGCCACGCTCGATTTTTAACATCATCGTGGGTGAGCATCGCTTTACGCTCTGCCCAACGTTCGATGCCTTCAAAGAGTGTTCCTGACTGGTTCCAGCTTGGTTGCCCCGCGGTTTGAGTGGTATCCAAGTGAATGTGTGGCTCAACGAAGGGAGCCGTAACTAATCCACCTTCACCGTCTAAGCTGTCTGGTAATACTTCACCTTGAGGTTGTGGAAGAATGGCTTGAATTTTTTGATTGTCGATATCGATACGCCACAGGCCATCACGCTCAGGTAAACGGATATTATGGATATGTTTGATAGTTTGGTTAAGCACGGGTCATCTCCGAATCAGTAGTATGGCGGCGATTTAATAATGGGTTAAGGATAGCGTAACATAATGCACCGCCCAACACGGCATTGACAGGAACAATACCTGGTAACCAGTTACCTGCGATAACCCCAGCGGCAACGGCGATTAATGCACTGATGTTGACATCACGCATTTTACTGCGATCAAAGGTTTCGTAGCGGTGGCGGTACATGAGGTAGTCGGCGATGATTATTCCGCCAATAGGGGGAATAGCCGCAGATAAGAAAGTTAGCCAGCCAACAAAATTATTATATAACCACAGCGCACATAGCGTTCCAACCAGCCCATTGACAATGGATAAGGTTTTGCTGGATAACCCGGTGATATTGGCAAACCCTAAACCTGACGCATATAGGGCGTTATCGTTAGTTGTCCAAATATTTAAACCCAAAACGATAATTGCGGGTAATAGTAAACCTTGGGCAATCATCACATCTGAGATATCTGCCATACCTAATGATGCTGCACCAGCAGCTCCAAAGATAAACATCAATGAATTACCAAGGAAAAAAGCAATAATGGCGACAAGCACCGCAATCTTAGGTTTTCGTCCGAAACGCACAAAATCAGCTGTTAATGTTCCAGCACTCACAAAAGACCCCACTACCATGGCTAAGGCAAGGTTAAAATCGATAGGTTTTGCGGGGACGACTTCCTGCAATGCACTCATTCCACCCATGTCAGTGATAGCAAGGTAGACGGAATAACTGCCGAGTATCGCAATGGCAGGAACTGCAACGATTGACAGTATAGTTAGAGCAGAAATACCGAAAAAAACCGTAACGGTCATTAAGACCCCTGAAATACCAATCAACCAGTTGATATCCCAACCCGTGGCTTTACCAACAGGAATGGCAAACATCGCAACACCGACACCAAACCAGCCGACTTGTGTGCCACCTAATAGGAAAGAGGGGAGCCATGAGCCTTTAATACCAAAGGAATAACGAGCAAGAAGGTGGGTAGTTAAGCCTGTTTTAGAACCAATAAAACCAAGAAATGCGGTGTAGATACCAAGAAGAAGATTACCGATAAGAACTGCGAGGAAGAAATCATGAAAATCAAGACCGGTACCGAGAGCGCCTCCGGTCCACATACTGGCGGAAAAGAACGTTAAACCTAGCATCACAAAGGTTAATGCTAGTCCGCCTTTCCGCGCGGATATGGGCACGGGGCCATGGCTATAATTTTTATCGTCAGGCACGATTGTCTCCAGTTATTTTTCTCAGGCCAAAAAAATCCGACGCATTTTATAGCCATCAAAATAAAAAGCAAACGTTTTCGTTGATGGTTTAAAAGAATTAATGTGTCCAGAAATAATTTAATTTATGGAATTAAAAATAGGAAAAATAAATAATTGAGGGTTTAAATTACCTTATTTTTCAGTAATTCAATGCATTCTTGTGCACCACGTTTAAGCGCATGACCTTGCAAACATACCACATGAATAGGCAGTTTGAAGCCATTTGGGGTATTTTTAAACTCAAGGGGTTTTAGTGAACCATCGTGCAATTTATCTTTAATAAGTGATAAAGGAAAATTACCCCATCCCATACCACTTTCGACTAAACCGAGAGCTAAAGAAAAACTGTCTGTTTTCCAATAATTACTAGAAACTAGAATGCGTATATCACTCAATTCACGTTGACGACTTGCAATAATTATTTGGCGGCTTTCAACAAGGTCTTCGATATAGAGTGACGTTTTATTTTGCAAAGAGGGATGTTTAGCCGAAATGGTGGCAATAATTGATTCTTCGCCAATGTAATGAAATTGCTCTTGGGAATTAACATTTAAACCGCCAAAGACAATCGCGAGATGAATTTTTTGTTCATGTAGTAACGGTAAAAGATCATCTTGAGGTGCGGTAATCAGCTCAATATGCAGTAAAGGGTAACGCTGGCTTAAAATATGTAGAGTGTCAAAGAGTAAATTGGCATTAATACCTGCCGCAATACCAATAGTCAACGTGCTTTCAACGCCTTGAGTCAATTCTAAAGAAAACGTATTGAGCTGCGATAAGTTAGCGACAATATGTCGTGCATAGGGGGCTAATGAAAGCGCTTTTTCAGTGGGTTTAGGCTCCCGAGTGTGTCTATCAAATAGTTCAAATCCAAGTTCAGCTTCTAGATTAGCGACTGCCATACTGACCGCAGATGGCACGCGTTTTAATGCCCTAGCCGCTGCAGAAAATGAGCCTTTATCTAACACGGTGAGAAAAATCGTTAGGTTATCGCTATTAAATGGCATGATTGACCTTTCAATAAAATTGATAGAAGCTGACTTTTATTATCATTGAATAATATTTATTTTACCACCTTGTTGATAATGATATTTTTGGAGGTGGGAAAATGCAGGGGATTAAACGTAAAATTGTTTTTGTAACGGCTTATGAGGTTATTGGCTGGTTAATTTCAGCGTTGGCATTGGCTTTTCTTTCCGGTAATTCAGCGGAAACAACAGGCCCATTAGCTTTAGTCATAACGACTATTGCAGTGAGCTGGAACTTTATTTTCAATACTGCATTTGAATATTGGGAATCAAAACAAAAATCACGCATTAGAACCTTTAGGCGCCGGTTTGTACACGCTATATTATTTCAATTAACGTTAGTGATTTTTTTAATTCCTTTAATTGCATGGTGGTTATCAATTAGTTTATTACAGGCGTTAATACTCGACTTCGCCTTAATTATTTTTATCCCAATTTATACTTTCTTTTTCAATTGGGCCTTTGATAAGATTTTTGGATTGCCTAAATCTGCCTTACCGCAAGAGAATAACGCCACATCATAAGAAAGGTAAGAAAGTTATCGTGTTTCCTTGCCTGCTAACATTGTGCAGAAGGAAACACGAATCACACCGATTATTTTAATAACCTAGCCTTAACGGATTTCCCTTTAATTTTCCCCTGCTGTAAATGCTTGCGAGCATGTTCGGCAACCTCACGTTTGAGTGCCACATAGGCATGAGTAGGGTGGATCACAATCTTGCCAATATCGTCGCCATTGAGGCCAACTTCTCCGGTCAAGGCACCTAAAATGTCGCCGGGGCGTATTTTGGCTTTTTTACCGCCATCAAGGCATAAGGTCACCATCGTCGCTTCTAATGGAGTGACTCGTAAACCTGTTGGTTCGGCTTGCCAATTAAGCTTCATGTTTAACATTTCTTCTAGAGCATTGGCCCGCTGGGCTTCTTCTGGTGCACATAAACTAATTGCTAAACCGCTTTCACCTGCGCGTGCAGTTCGGCCGATGCGGTGAACATGCACTTCAGGATCCCATGATAATTCATAGTTAATCACCATTTCGAGGGCTTTAATATCTAACCCGCGGGATGCGACATCCGTAGCCACTAATACACGGCTACTTCCATTAGCAAAACGCACAAGAGTTTGGTCACGCTCACGCTGTTCCATATCACCATGAAGCACTAGGACACTTTGTTTGCTTGCAGTTAAGGCATCATAAACAGCTTGGCAATCTTTTTTAGTATTACAGAAAACGACGCAAGAAGCGGGTTGTTCACGGCTCAAGAGCTTTTGTAATAATGTAATTTTTTCGTGACGAGCAACTTCATAAAATTGCTGCTCAACCGCGGGAAGTTCATCAACACTATTGATTTCAATGGTTTGTGGATTATTTTGAATTTGCTGGCTAATTCGTGCAATTTCATCTGGCCAAGTAGCTGAAAATAATAATGTTTGCCTATTAATTGGTGCGTAGTCAATGATGGTTTCAATATCTGGCATAAAGCCCATATCGAGCATTCGGTCTGCTTCGTCTAAAACCAATGTTTGCAAGGCATCAAGTTGTACTGTTTCACGATTTAGATGATCAAGTAAGCGCCCCGGTGTAGCAACAATGATATGTGCTGCATGAGCAAGGGAGTCGCGTTGTACGCTAAAAGGTACACCACCGCAGAGTGTTAAAATTTTGATATTAGGGATAGCGCGAGCTAAACGGCGCAATTCATTGGCGACTTGATCTGCCAGTTCGCGAGTTGGGCATAAAACTAATGACTGAGTTTTAAATAACTTGGCATCAACATGTTGTAATAAACCCAGACCAAAAGCAGCAGTTTTACCGCTGCCAGTTTTAGCTTGTGCTCGAACGTCTTTACCGGCAAGGATCGGGGGAAGAGCGGCAGCTTGGATCTGCGTCATGTTTAGGTAGCCTAACTCTTGCAAGTTAGCGAGTTGTTCCGCAGAAAGCGCATTTAGGTCAGCAAATGAAGTCACAATACAATCTCAAATAGAATAAAAGGCATAATGGCGCTAATAATACTATTCCTACCTTACTCTGTCTGTTTTTAATTCGTTATTAATGTAGAACCTGACTATCACTGATATAGTTCAAAATTAAATCAACAGGAAGTGATGAAATGGAAAATTTGCAGCAGCGATTGATAACACGAAGCGGGAAAAATAGCACCACTAAAAAGCGGTGCTAAGAAGAGTGGATTATTCAATATTGATATTTTAGATAGGACCTAAATTAGTCATTACTGCATATATTAGAGCGACAATAGAAATGGCTATCCATGTGAAGACTAATGGCCAAATAAATCTCACCCATTGTGTATAAGGAATTTTTGCCGTTGCAAGTACAGCCATTAAAATTCCTGATGTTGGGTTAATACAGTTAACAACACCTTCTCCAAGTAATACAGTTTGCACCGTCGTTTGGCGAGTAATTTCTAATAAATCTCCCATTGGCGTGAAAATAGGTACAAGCACTGCCGCTTCACCAGAACCAGATGAAATAAAGAAGTGCATAATTGCTGCGGTTGCGAACATGGAAAGGGCAGATAAAGTCTTCGGTAAACCGTCCATCATTGAAATAATGGCATTAACGATGGTATCCAGAATCATGCCATCAGATAATACGATAGCAATAGCACGAGCCATACCAACGATAAACGCGCCGCCTACCATTCCTGCACAACCTTTTAAGAAACCTGTTGCAATGGTATTTGGCGACATACGGTTTAAAATACCCACGCCAACGCCTAAGATGATAAACATTGCCATCATCTCTTTTTCTCCCCAGCCCCACTCAACGGCACCGAAAATAAATCCGATTAAGCAGAATGCGCTATAGGAAAGGGTAATGACATGCAAAGCTGAAATTTTAGAGGTTTGGTGTTCGTCAGTATTAATTTCAATATCAGGCCGAACCATACCTTTGTTACGGCATTTTTTGGTATAAATCGTTAAAAATAAAATACCAGCGATAACAAATGCAATATAAATTGCCATTCTAAAACCGAGACCGGATAACAACGGGACATCGGCTAAACCTTGAGATAGGCCAACCGTCATTGGTGCCATGATTGAGGCGTTAAAGCCCGAATAAGCGGCGACATAGACTAAAGCGGCACCAAATTTATCGTCCATTCCCACGGATTTAGCAACTAAAAGACCGATAGGAACAAATGCAATAATTGAGTTAACGACAATTCCTGTTGTTCCTAAAATAGAAAAAACGACAAAGAATATACTGATTAGTAAAAAGTCATTAAGCCTTTTACTGCGCGAGATATTATTGAGTACCTTTTTGATAGCCCCAGTTTCTTCAAGAAGATGTAAAGCACCTCCAGTGAAAATAATCAAAAAGATAATAGGAGCTGCTTTGATTAGACCATCGGCAATTGAGGTGAAAATTTGTCCTGGTAAAATGCCGTGTTGTTCAGGTAAGCGCTCATAACTACCGGGAATGGTATAAGAACTCGATACTTTTGTTTCTATACCATCTTTTACCATGGTGATGACTTTTGTTTCTGATGCATATTGCCCCGCGGGAACGATCCACGTCGCAATGCCTGCCAATACTAAGATAAAAAACAAAAGCACATAAGGATTTAAGCCTTCAGAACGTTTTTTAGGTGGTGTTGTTGTGTTTGTTGACATCGTTGTCATAGAGTTTCCTATTGGATTATTTTTTATTGTGTAATGCGTTGTAATACATTGAAAAATAGTTGAGCACGCTCTGTGAGCGACGGTATTTCTAAATATTCTTTATCACTGTGCTGGTAACCACCAATCGGGCCTAACCCATCTACAGTGGCAGTTCCGACACCCGCAGTAAAAGAGGCATCAGAACCACCGCCAGTAGAAACATCGAGTAAATCAATATTTAGTTGTGCAGCTTCTTCTTTAATGATGTTGATAAGAACGGTGCTTTCATCCGTTTTAGCCATAGGTGGGCGATTAATTCCGCCGGTTAAGGTGAGTTTGATACCGTCTAATATTGGTGTACTACACACTTCCCTGACTTTTTTATCGATTTCAATACCCTGTTCTTCAGACGAGATACGAACATCGATTTCTGCTCTGGCATTCGGTGCGACAGTATTAACGGAGGTTCCGCCAGAAATTAAACCAACGTTAACGGATAGGCCTTTATCATGAGCTGAGAGTGCGTGTAGGCTTTGAATTTTATATGATAGTTCCTGAATTGCACTAATACCTGCTTCAGGTGCGATACCTGAATGTGAGGCTTTCCCTTCAATATTTAACACATAAGTCCCAACACCACGGCGAGCACTCACTATCGCGCCATTGGCACGCGCAGGTTCCATCACAAGTGCGTAGCGTTTTCCTAAAGCACATTGTTCAATGACACCGCGAGATGAAATAGAACCAATTTCTTCGTCACAATTGAGGAGAATCTCAATATTTTTATAGCGAATGTCTTGATTATCATAAAGTTGCTTCATGACTTGATATACCATGACATGACTGCCTTTCATATCAATCACGCCAGGGCCATAAGCGCGGTCACCTTCAATGCTAAAAGGACGTTCAGTAACGGTACCTTTAGGAAAAACGGTATCTAAATGCAATAAAATTAATATATCAGCCTTTGTTGATGGGTGATAAATTCGATAATTATTACCGAGTGATTCATTTTCAATGATTTCGACTTCGAACCCCATTTCGCGATATTTTTCACACCAGACAGCAGCGTGGTTATCTACACCTTCTTTGTCATAAGAACCTGATTCAATATTGACTACTTGTTTAAGTAGCGCAAGCATACTGGCTTCATGCACTGAAAAGTTATTATTCATAATTGTTTCCTTATATTGTCTCTACTACAAAATTAAGTTGTTTTTATTGTGGTAAATTTAATTTTAGGTAATATAAAAACAGAGTTTATATTAAGTTAAATTTATATAATTCAGATTTTCGCTAAATAAAACGTGGCTTTTATTAAAGATAAGAACAAAAGATAAAATTCAAATTTACTAATAATAATTGTGTTTTTTTTTGATTCTCATTGTTTGTATTGTGGAAAACTAATGCCCCAAATTTTTATGCTCAAGCGAGTCATATCACAGTAAAGGATATAACCAATATTGATACTTGATGCTTGAATCATAGGCATTTTTTGACTGTATCATAATAAATAATTTGTATACAAGATGATTCTTCACTAAAAAATTAAACCCATATAGAGAGTAATTTTACGAAGATATGTAATATGGAATACATTACTGAATTTGTTCGAGCAAATTTGAATTTATAATGAATAGTTCTGCACTAGGCTAAATTGAGATTCTTTAAGAAAAAGTGATTAGAATAATTTATAAAATATATAGTGGTCATGCATTTTTCTAATAATTTAAATAGCGGTAGCATTTCATTTATCATAGTTTGTAATAGTTATTGTACTTTTTTTAAACAAAAAATTGGGGTGATTAAATTAAAAATAACTCAATCAAATTTAGTCTCTGTGCCTATCTTATAAATAGTCCTTGAGCATATTGTTGCTTGATAGCCATTCTTTTGCGTGTTGATTTGCATTAATCGAATTGTTATAGCTTTTAAGTGATATAGCTCATTATAAGAAATAAAGTAAAAGAGAATAACTTTCTCTTATATGCCTATTGTGCAGTATGAGAAGAGGGGAAATAGGTATGAATACTAGGGTTCATGTTAAATCAACGACAGAATATCTACTAAATAATTACATTGCGTGATGATATATTTAACTTTAATAAAACATTTATTGTTTTGTTTTAGTAAGTTATGTATTTTTTATGGCTTGGTCGGTTGTGGAAGATAAACAAAATAATAATATTGTGACGGCTCGCTCATTTATGGGAAACGCATCAACATTATGAATTAAAAGGAAATTAATTCTTTAATAGAAAATTTTTCTCTTAATTTGAATAAAGACACTAATTTTTAGAAAAAATTTTCTATTTCCCTATGGCATATTCTTTTTAGCAACAAATATAAAGATATCACTTTTATTTTACTATATTGGGTTTTAGATTATGACTAAGAATATTGCTACAATTTTAATTCATGGTGGAAAGCAGCAAGATACCGTTAATCATGCTATTTTCCCTGCTATTACAACAGCCAGTACTTTTGTTCAGCAAAGTTTAACAGAACATGGTGAATATTGTTATTCACGTTGCAGCAACCCAACGCGTTATGCATATGAAACCTTACTAGCAGAAATTGAAGGTGGAAGTTATGCAACAGCAACTGCATCCGGAGTGGCAGCTTCAAGTTTAGTCTTAAATTTATTACCAAAAGACTCGCATATTATTGCGATGAAAGGTGTTTATGGTGGAACATTTAGGTTATTTGAACGAGTTTCAACCATTAATAGCGGTCATCAAATAGATTATGTTGATTTGAATAACCTTGATGAAGTTAAAACAAAAATAAAAGAGAATACGCGTTTAATTTGGATTGAAAGCCCAACTAATCCATTATTGGAGTTAGTTGATATCAATGCGATTTGTTCACTTGCAAAAAAACATAATATTTTGACTTGTGTTGATAATACATTTGCAACAGCTTGGAACCAAAAGCCGTTAGAATTAGGTGCTGATTTAGTGATGCTATCGGCAAGTAAATATATTGGCGGTCATTCCGATTTAATTGGTGGTGCTGTGATCACCCAAAGAGAAGACTTAGCCAGCCGCCTTGATTTTCTAAAAACAACTTTAGGAGCAATTGCTTCTCCTTTTGACGCCTACCTTGCTTTACGTGGATTAAAAACATTAGCGTTACGAATGGCGGCACAATGCAGTAATGCAGCGCAAGTGGCTAACTATTTATCGACGCACCCAAGAGTAGAACAGGTTTATTACCCAGGGTTAGCTTCACATCCACAATATGAATTATGTAAAAAGCAAATGCGTACAGGTGGAGCGGTTGTGACAATTAAGTTGAAAGGGGATATTGAAGATACCAAAACGTTTTTATCTAAAGTTAATTACTTTGTATTAGCCGAATCATTGGGTGGTGTTGAAAGCATGGTAAACCATTCGGCAACTATGTCACATGGGTCGATGACAAAAGAAGAAAGGGAAAGTATCCATGTATATGACACCACATTACGTTTATCTGTAGGTATTGAAGATATCACTGACTTATTAAATGATTTAGAAAATGCACTATCTTAATTTATTAAAATCAAAATAAAATTAAAATATAATAAGAGAGCATCTAATGAATGATTATGGAATTTGGACCATCGTCACGCCAATGGTGACGATACTTTTAGCCATTTTTACACGACAAGTTATATTATCGTTATTGCTGGGGATTCTAGTTGGTTTTACCGTTATATATGACCATAATATATTATTGGGTATAAACGGAACGCTCGATGGTATTATTAATACGTTTGCATCACCGGGAAATACAAAAACTATTCTATTTATGGTAATGATTGGCGGTATTATGCGGCTAGTCGTTGTTACTGGTGGTGTGCGATCATTAGTTAAATTATTAACAAATAAAACAAGGCTAATTAAAAATAAAAAAGCTGTTCAATTAATGGCGATAATTATTACATCATTAATTTTTATTGAAAGTTCAATTAACCAATTAATTGCTGGAGCATCAACAAAAACATTAGCGAAGAAATACGGTGTTTCGCCAGAAAAAATGTCCTATATTGTACAAACTTCCTGCGTATCAGTTTGTTCATCAGCCATGATTAACGGCTGGGGAGCGGCAATGATGGGTGTTATTGGTGTACAAATATCTAAAGGTTTAATTACTGGAGAGCCATTTGAAATTTTAGCAGGCTCAATGGTATTTAATATCATGGCGTGGTTTTCTTTAGCTTCAGTATTATTTTATATTTTCTCCAATGTTTCTTGGGGACCAATGAAAAAAGCGGATTTACGCGCAGAGCAGCAAGCTTTAACTTTATTGTCTGCAGAAGAAACTGAGCAGGATGATGAAGATATTATTGAGCATCCTAATTGCCATACCTCTCTTAACTTTTTTATTCCAATTTTATCAACAGTATTAATGGTACCTATTGCGCTTTATATCACTGGTAATGGTGATTTTAGTAAAGGTAGTGGCTCAACATCGGTATATTGGGGAGTCATGTTTGGAACTTTAGTCTCTTTTGTGTGGTTCTTAGCGCGTCGTGTGCTTAATATTGAGACTTTCTTTAAAGAGTTATACATCGGCTATGCCAGCATGGTAAAAATTAGTTCAGTGATGATCCTCGCTTTTTTAATGGGAACCGTTTCTTCAGATTTAAACACTGGTGCTTATATAGCTGAAATTACCTCTGGTGTCATTTCACCGGCTTTCTCAATCGGTTTTATATTTTTAATTAGTGCGGTGATGTCATTAGCAACTGGAACATCGTGGGGAACATTTGCGATTATGATCCCAATCGGTGTGCAATTAGGGCTTTCAGTTGGAATGCCTGTTGAATATATGATTGGTGCCGCAATAGCAGGTTCAATTTATGGGGATATGACATCACCCATTTCCAGTGATGCGATTGTGGCCTCTATGGCAACAGATTGTGACCATATTGAGCATATTCGTACCCAAATGCCTTATGCCACGGTGACTGCCGCTTTTGCGCTGATGGTTTATCTCTATTTAGGTTTCACATATTAATAAGGTGAATAATATAATGAGCATTAGACAACGATTAGCTGCAATAAATAAAATAGATCTACTTCGAGGACCAACACCGTTAGCAAAATTAAATAATCTTTCAGAATATTTAGGCCGTGATATTTATATTAAGCGTGACGATATGACCCCCCTAGCAATGGGGGGCAATAAACTGCGAAAATTGGAATATATTATTGCAGATGCGATACAAAAAAAGTCTAAGGTGATTGTTACGGCAGGGGCTATTCAATCAAACCATGTTCGCCAAACAGCTGCAATAGCATCAATGTATGGTCTGGAATGTGTCGCATTATTGGAAAACCCATTACAGAGTTTGAATTCATTATTTTTAACAAATGGTAATAAACAACTGACAGATTTATTTAATGCCCGCTGTTATTTTTGTGATGAGTTAACCGACCCAAGCTTACAAATGCAAGCGTTAGTTGAATCCCTTAGATTGCAAGATGCTTATATTGTACCTATTGGTGGTTCTGATGCTTTAGGGTCATTAGGTTATGTTAATTGTGCATTAGAAGTTGCCGAGCAGACTCCTAAAGATATTGAATTTGCCGCAGTTATTGTTGCTTCTGGTAGCGCAGGAACGCATGCAGGGCTAGCTATGGGATTACAATCGGTATTTCCTCAAACACCAGTGATAGGTGTTACCGTTTCAAGAACAGTTGCGCAGCAACAACCTAAGGTAGAAACCTTACAGCAGGAAATTGGTGAATTATTAAACCTGACAGATTTTCCTAAAGTGAATCTGTGGGATCAGTATTTTTCACCTTGCTATGGTCAGCCGAATAACAAGGGCCAACAAGCCATTGAGCTATTAGCTCAAAAAGAAGGAATACTACTTGACCCTGTGTATACCGGTAAAGCCATGGCGGGTTTAGTTGATCATATTTTAAAAGAAAGTATTGATGGCAATCAGCCATTACTTTTTATTCATACTGGCGGAGCACCCGCTATTTTTGCTTATTCTGAAATCAATGTAGCAACGATTAAATAGACTTTTGATAATGCGATTTACTTATGAAAATTAATACCAAGGTTATTCATGGTTACCCCATGACAGATAAATATACCGGAAGTTCTTCTGTTCCGTTATATCAATCATCCACATTTTCACAAGCCAATATTGAGGAAAGTTACGACCATATTTATTCGCGTTTTTCCAATCCAACAAGAGATGCAATAAGTGAGGCAATTTGCGCGATTGAAAACGCGAAATTTGCTGAGATTTTTTCCTCAGGAATGGCAGCAATAAGCGCAGTATTACTTAATTTTAGCCAGGGTGACCATATTGTTGCTTGCAAAAATATTTACGGTGGTTCTTTCCAGTTAATGACTGAATTTCTGCCTCGTTATGGCATTTCAGTGACATTTGTTGATGCGACTAATCCAATGAACTATCAGCAAGCAATAACGGAGAATACCAAAGCGTTTTATATTGAAACGCCATCTAACCCCACATTACAAGTGACTGATTTAAAATCTGTTATTGAAATTGCGCAACAGCATAATATTATTACCATCTGTGACAATACCTTTATGACGCCATTGTTATCAGATGTTATCTCTCTTGGAATTGATTTTTCTATTAATAGTGCGACTAAATTTATAAATGGCCATAGTGATGTGATCTTGGGGACAGTAGCAACGAATAACCCTGAATATGCGAGGTGGTTACATAAGTCTGCGGTGGCTATTGGCAGTATTGCAGCCCCATTTGATAGCTGGCTGACGATGCGTGGTTTAAAATCAATGGCAATGCGGGTTGAACGAGCTAGTGAAAATGCGCAAAAGCTTGCAGAATATCTGAGTGAGCACCCAAAAGTACAACGCGTTTTTTATCCGGGGTTAGCTTCACACCCAAACCATATGATTCATATGCAACAGTCCAAAAATGGCGGAATGGTGGTTTCCTTTGATTTGGGTAGCTATGAAAATGTAAAGCAATTTTTAGAAGCAATTCGTATTCCACTCGTTGCGGTCAGCTTAGGGGGAATTGAATCAATTATTTCCTACCCTAAAATGATGTCCCATGCGTGTATCCCTGAAGAGGAAAGATTACTGCAAGGCGTAACGGATGGATTATTGCGGTTCTCATTGGGCTGTGAAGATATAGATGATTTACTCGCTGATGCCGATTTTGCTTTATCGCAGGTACAGTAATTAGGCCATTAGTAACACATTTTTACTTCTGAGTGATACCTACCACACACCTAAAAAACGCCCATAATATTTTAATCCCTCTAAATAGTCTGATTTATTTAGAGGGTTTTTACTTCACAAAATGCTTATTTGAACGATATAAAACTAAAGACAAAGCTCTTTATTCGCTGGGGTTAATTGAGCGCTTTGTTGGATATGTCTTAAAGTTTCTGTTGCCAGCAGCGCAGTGGCTTCATAAAAAGTATTCCCGCTTTGCAATTGCATTTTTTCTAAATAGCGATATACCCAAGGTAAAAAATGTATTTCGAGTAATTCACGTAACAGTTCTGGTTTATTTTCAATCACCCAGGCAGTGAGAAGAAATATTAGCCCCACATGATCTTCGGGTTCTTTTTGATTTAATTCAATATTGATTTGGTTATTACGAAGCCATGCTCTTAATTCAAGTGTCGAAATACCAAAAACAACATTTTCTTTATCAAGATAAACAGAACCCCAAGGTGGTGCAGGTAATGCGTAAGGGCCAATAAATAAGCGCTGGTAGGCTTCTTGTAAAGTTTCTGATTCAGAAAGACTATCTTGAAAAAGTTTATCAATACGTTGGCAATCATAATCCTGAGTAAATGGCCACTCAGCTAACCATTCGCTCGTCGTAAATAAATCAATTAGTTTATTTACGCGTGCATCAGAAGGGTCATAATAAAATAATGCCCCCAAAGTTTGCGCGCAAAGCGAAAAATCTGCCAATAATTTTTGTTCCATATTTGTCCACTTGCTATGTTAATGATGACGCTTTGGTGCGATCGTAGCGAAACATGCGATTGTTGTCGATGATAAGAAGGTAATTAGCCCCCTTATCATCGTAAAAACAATGGAATAGTCGTTATCCGGCGATAGCCATACCTACAGTCATATGTAGCCCGTAGAAAATGCCTCTACCAATTAATTCACCAAAAATCACCAATAATACGGCGACTAATAGCCCGATAATTGACGGATTTTTCATTTTAACATGTGGGTAAATCCAGAAAGCTAGCCCTAATGTTAAGCAAACAGTACGCCATCCCATCAGTGAGGCATAATCTGGAACAAGCTCAGATGCTTTTTGTACTGAGCTTTGGATAGAGCCTAATTCAAACCCCTGTGCCGTCACCAAAATACTACTCGCAACCACTGCAACAATACTGATTAATGTAAAGAAACGGACGTTATTGATATCATAGCTTGCTATGCGTAATAAAAATGCGGCAAGAACAGGCCCTGCAATAAAGCTGGTTAGGATAAATTGCAAACTACCATAGTGATTAAACCAAGTTGGGACGGTATCAATTTGGTAAACGCGGGATATGGCATAAATAAATATTGCCGCAAAAATGATAGTGATAATTAACCAAATAGTACCAATAGACTTAGGCATTTTTTTCAATAATGACAGTAACCAATATACCCCACCTAAGGCGAAGAATATTGAACCACTAACTATTTCGTTACTAAGAGCGGAATGACCAACACGTATCATTGAATTGAATGCACGCATCGGCGAGCCCATATGCAGCATGGAAAGTAAAAAGCCAATTCCCATTAACGCCCATAAACCAAACATGCTCATCACTATTTTATGATGCTGCTCTTGCAAGGGTTTCATTAACAATACCAGAGCCATGAGAATAAATGCACCGGCAACACTTTGACCTATAACGGTGAAGAAGATTAACGGATATTCATGTAAGCCTGCGCCCATTTTAAACTTCCTCCGGATTCGCTAAATAACCTGTGGTGTCACCAACAGGACGGCAATTTGCATTGAGATTTAACACAATATTGGGTTTGGTATAATGTGCAGCGGGTAGAGGTGCTATCTCATTGATTGTGCCGTATTTTGCACGTAGCTCTTCAATGGGCCCAAAATCTAATGCACGTAGCGGGCAAGACTCAACACAAATGGGTTTTTTGCCTTCAGCCACACGTTCATAGCAGCCATCACATTTAGTCATATGCCCTTTAACTGCATCAAACTGAGGCGCACTATAAGGACATGCCATATGGCAATAACGGCAACCAATACAAACACTTTCATCGACAATGACAAAGCCGTCCTCACGTTTGTGCATCGCGCCACTTGGGCAAACTTTAACGCAAGCAGGGTCCTCACAATGGTTGCATGAAATGGAAAGATAATAAGAGAATACATTTTGATTCCATGCACCATCTTGCTCTGTCCAGTCGCCGCCTGCATATTCATAAATACGACGGAAATGAACATCAGCGGATAAGTTTTTAAAATCTTTACAGGCGAGTTCGCACGTTTTGCAGCCCGTACAGCGTTGTGTATCAATATAAAAACCATATTGTTGTGACATACCGGGCTCCTTATAGTTTTGTAATTTCAACTAAGTTAGTATGCTGAGGGTTCCCCTTAGCAAGCGGTGAAGGGCGTTGAGTCGTGAGGACATTAATACACCCGCCTTGGTCTACTTTTTTGCCAAACATATCGGCATCTAACCAAGCCCCTTGGCCCATAGCAGTCACGCCTGGCATGATCCGTGGTGTCACTTTCGCTGGAATATGAACTTCACCTCGGTCATTGAAAACCTTGACCATATCACCCTGTTTAATACCACGTGCTTTGGCATCTATAGGGTTAATCCATATTTCTTGGCGACAAGCTTGTTTTAAGATATCAATGTTGCCATAACTTGAGTGTGTTCTGGCTTTGTAGTGAAACCCTGTCATTTGTAATGGGTATTTTTTATTAAGACTATCGGTATGGCTTTCAAAGCCTTCGGTATAAATTGGCAGCGGGTCAATTACATCATCTGGTGCTAATTGCCATGTTTTCGCTATTTCAGCTAGGCTTTCTGAGTAAACCTCTATTTTTCCGGAAGGCGTTTTCAGTGGATTAGCTTGAGGGTTATCTCGGAAGGCTTTAAATCCAATGACATGTTCATCTGGGCATTTGTGCTTGAAAATACCCACAGTTTTCATTTCTTCATAAGTTGGCATATCAGGGAAGCGTTCGCGGCTTTTTTCACATAAATATTTAACCCATTCGTGTTGGGTACGGCCTTCGGTAAATTTCTGTTCGACATCAGGGCCTAAGCGTTTTGCTATTTCTGACAAAATTTCATAGATGGGCTTACGCTCAAATTTAGCGCTAGTGGCTGGTTGGCCTAAGATCATGTACGACATGTTTCCTGCGGACTCACTAGGAATAAGATCTTCTTGTTCGGTCGGCATTAAATCAGGTAGTAAAATATCGCAATATTTTGCAGAGGCCGTCATGAAGTGGTCGATGCCGACAATCATTTCGCATTTGCTGTCATCTTGTAAAATTTCATGGGTGCGAGCGATATCACTATGCTGATTTATCAATGTATTACTGGCATAGCACCATAAAAATTTAATGGGAACATCTAATTTATCTTTCCCTTTGATACCATCATGAATAGCTGTCATTTCGGTACCGCGTTCGATGGCATCAGTCCATGTGAAAACAGAAATCTGAGTTTTTACTGGGTTATCGAGCATCGGGAACCATTCAACACCGGAATCATAAGTACCTTCACGACAGCCTGAATTTCCACCACTAATGCCAACATTACCAGTAATAATGGCTAACATGGCAATTGCTCGAACGGTTTGTTCACCATTTGAATGACGTTGAGGACCCCAACCTTGAACAATATAAGCGGGTTTTGCTTGGCCTATTTCACGGGCTAACTTAATGGTTTTATCTGCTGGGATACCTGTAATTTTAGCGGCCCACTGTGGTGTTTTAGCAATACCATCAGCACCTTGGCCTAAAATATACGCTTTATAGTGACCATTTTTAGGTGCCGAAGCTGGCAAGGTTTTTTCGTCATAGCCGATACAGTATTTATCGACAAACTCTTGGTCGACCATATCCTCAGTAATAATCACGTAAGCCAATGCGGCAGCAAGTGCACCATCAGTACCAGGACGAATAGGTAACCATTCATCTTCTCTACCAGAAGCAGTGTCATTATAACGAGGGTCAATGACTATCATGCGCGCATTTGAACGTTCGCGCGCTTGTTCGACATAATAAGTGACACCTCCGCCACTCATACGAGTTTCAGCAGGGTTATTACCAAACATCACAACTAGTTTTGTATTTGCAATATCATCAGGACTATTTGCTTCTTGGGAGCCGTATAGGTAATTCATACCTGCACGAATTTGTGCAGTACTATAACTGCCGTAGCGGCTCAGGAAACCACCACATGAATTCATTAAGCGATAAGGAACATTTGAGTTGGTGATATTACCGCCATCAACGCCAGTACCATATAAAACGTGAACGGCTTCATTACCATAATTTTTTAGAATATCGCGTAAGCTATTACCAACAGTATCAAGGGCTTCTTCCCATGAAATTCGGACAAATTTGCCTTCACCACGTTTACCCACACGTTTCATTGGGTATTTCAATCTATCTGGGTGATTCATTCTTCTGCGGATTGAGCGACCACGCAGGCAAGCTCTGACTTGATGATTACCATATTCATCTTTTCCCGTGGTATCAGATTCAACCCAATATACCTCATCGTCACGCACATGGAGGCGTAATAGGCAACGGCTACCACAATTAACGGTACATGAACTCCAAACGGCTTTTTCTTCAGGGGATGTTGAGTTTTGAGAGGTATCGATTGCTTTTGCATTAAAAGGAAGTGATAAACCGCCAACTGCAGCAAATAAACCGCCAGCAGCGCCAGATTTCACGACATTGCGTCTTGAGATAGGGCTATTTAATAATTTATTTTTTGTATTCATTGATATTAGCCTTTATGACCATATTAAATATAGTGTTATTCAGGGGCTATCTTACTCTGACATATTTAGTTTTTTTTGCGCCATATCAACGAAGTTATATTTTCAAAACTGGTAACTTTTTTATAATAAATAAATATTAATGATAATTGATATCATTATAACGTTATGAATAAAAACAGGTTTTATTTTTATTGCTCGTGTCTAAAAATTTAGAAATGTTAATATTGAGTTTTGTAGAGAAAATATTTCTCTCGGTAAGGCCATTTTCGGAAAATAGGGAGAAGACTTTTAGTCATATAGTTGGAATATAATAATAAATTTCTCTAGGAGCATTGATTTCTCTTAAAAAACAATAAAATTTATTATTATTTTTTGGAATGAAAAATAAATACAGAATAACTAACTATAAAGTGAACATCTAATATCCAATTAAGGTGTACTTTTTTATTGAAAATAATTGTTATTATCAGTGTTGGTTAATTAAATTCAATATTGAGAGTGATAGATTGAGCAAAACCTGCTGGTGGCTTACCGACAGAGCGGCTTTTTTGTACTGCAAGTAAAGCGGCTTGATCTAATAAATCATTTCCTGAACTGCTTGCTAAGCGAATTAAACTAATTTCTCCGGTTTGGCTTAATTGAAATTGAATAGTTGCGATACCACGGTTTTTCATTTTTTTTGCGCGGCGAGGGTATTGCTTGTTTCGCTCAACTTCTTGGCGCAGTTTTTCTCGATAGGCATTAATTAGTTGGCTATTAGTGTCACTAGTCGCATGTTGGTTTTTGGGGCCTTTAATTCCTGCTGATTGAGAAGAAACAAGGTCACCGGCTTTTTGTTGTTGTGCGATTGGCAAATCATTTTTAATTTCGGAATCAGCTTGTTTGCTGGGGTTTTCAGTTCTTTTAGTGAGTTCTTTGGGTTTTACGGGTTCTTTTTGTGTTTTGATCACCTTTTTTTGCTTTTTAGGCACAACAACGGCGGCATTTTCAATAATTGGGCTGGGTTCTATTTTTACCTCACTAGGGAGTTCTATCGGTTGAAGGAGCTCTTCAGGTTCTGCAACGTTAACCGCTTGAGTCAATGCGATCGATATAATCGGCGCATCCTGTTGTGCTTGGTTTTTTAAGGATAATGATTGAGCCGTAACATAGGTTAAGTACCCAATAACAAGAATATGCAGTGTTATGGATAGCGTAAAAGTAATTAATTTTCGACTCATCATAAGACCTCAATATTCTTTCTTGTTGAACCTAAAGAGGGTAGACCAAAACAGCTCTTAAGTAGTTATGCTTGAGTTATAACTCATAAGATAAAATAACGATTCGAATTATATGTTAATAATTATCAATTGCAAATGATAGTTATTATCAACTTTGATGGGTATATGTTATTTACTATTAATGCATTGATTTTTAATAATATAATTTTAAAATGAAAAAGGCTTGGTGAGTCACCAAGCCTTAATAAGATTAATTGTGTGATAAATCAGTTAAATATCATTCTCTATTTTATTATTTTGTCTGGCTCCTGCTTAAGTGTTGCTGTACAGCGTATTTGATAGAAGGGGATTGGTTGTTTTCGGTAAAACTCAACGCGACTGCGGCTTTTTCATGTCCATCCATTGCTAAAAAACTTTTGCTGATACCATTAATTTTATCTGTTGCTAAATTACCAGCTTTTAGATGTGAATTAATGGCTGCTTGGTTCGCTGCGGACATATTATTTTCATTAAAACTTAATGCAGTAGCGGCTTTTTCATGCGAATTCATCTGTGCAAAAGATTTCGTAATACCTTGGATACCATTAGGTGATAAATTAGCGGCTTTTGCATGGTTAGCAATAGCGGCTTGGTTTGCATAAGCGGTATTATTTTCAATAAAACTGAGTGAAATAATGGCATTTTTATGGGTGGTTACGTCTGCTTGAGCACTTAAATTAAATACCAGAAAAAGTGCAGAAGAAATAAATAGTTTGTTCATCTGAATACCTTTAAATAACATTGCCTAAACTTTGGACAAAATAATGGATAACTTTATATAAATGAGTTCTAAAAAATGAAGGAATTTAATGTTTAACTTCTATTTACTGCACTCGAACTTAGGTCTGTTATTGATAGATAAACGCATCTAAGTAGTATTTTTATAAAGTTATCGTAGGACTAATCATTACGATGGCGTCAATATAGGTGATCATGTTCAATGATGAAATTGACATCTATGCATATGATAAGTGCATAAAACGCATTCATCATTTTGCAAAAAAAAAAAGAGAGAATTATTTCGGCGTGTTTACCGTATTTATGATACATAAATAACACCGTATAGATAAGCTACACGGTGTTTGAATATTTAATTAAAATTAAGAACGTTTAACCGCTGTTTCTGAGACGCGTATTGCATTTTCTTTATTCGCAAACCAACGCTCACGTAAGATGTCATATACAAGATTAAACGCATAAGTATAAAATAAGAAAAAGGCAAAAAAGCCGATTTCAAGTAAGAATGCGTCTAAGAATGACATTTTAAGTAAAAACGCCAGCATTGGTACACCCATGATCACAAAGCTCAATTCAAATCCAACGGCGTGAAAAATGCGTACTTTGGCTGGGCGAGGCCCTTTGGATAAGGGCCAATAACGATCAAAGACCATGTTATAAAATAAGTTTAATAGCATTGCCAGTGTCGACAAGACAATAGCGACTGTTCCCATTTGGAAAATTGAGCGTCCTAAAAGCCACGCACTGACCGGTGCAGTTATCGCGATCGCGATGACTTCAAATGAAACTGCATGAAAAATTCGTTCAGTTAATGTTTTTGTATACTTGCTCATAACTACCTCAAAGATATGGAAAATTATTTTATGGGTAAAAATCGGGTGCAATTATTTGCTTTTTTTTATATATATACAAAATGGCAGCCATCGGAAAAAGCGATACCTTATGAATTATTCTATAGAAACATTGCGTACCTTTGTGGAGGCGGCATCCCTAAGGTCATTCTCTGCTGCGGCTCGTAAATTAAATAAAAGCCAATCAACTGTGAGTACGACAATCAGTGGTTTTGAAGACGACTTGGGCTTTTTGTTATTCGATAGGCAGGGACGTGAATCAACATTAACTTTTGCAGGTAGAAAAGTTTTGAGTTTAGTTGAGGATATTTTATCGGCAGATGAGCGTCTTCAAGCGCTTCGAGTTGAACTGCTACCAGATATAGAACCAAGATTAAGCTGCGCTTTTTCAGATATTTATCAGCCCCCTCATGCTGAACATATTGTAACGACATTAGATAGACAATTTCCGCATCTTGAGTTCGAGTTTTTAATTGCAGAAAATAATGCCGTTATTGAAATGATCCAAAACCAACAGGCTCATGTTGGTATGATGGAATCTCGAACAGAATATCCTGCAGATATTTCTTTTTCTCGTTTACCTATTCAAGGTGAATTAGGTTTATATGTATTAAATAGCCATCCATTAGCTAAAGAGAAAAAAACTACTTATCAGCATTTAACAATGACACGCCAACTACGGCTAAGCAGTAGTAGCCAAATTATTATTAATAGTGAAAAGAACTGGTTTGCGCCAAATTATTTACTATTATTAGAAATGGCAGAACAAGGAGCTGGATGGGCAATATTACCGACATGGTTAGTTAAGCAATTTGGCCATAACCGTTTAGTGAGTATTAATTATGATTTATGGCCACGTAAAATTGATGTGGATTTAGTTTGGTCTAAGAATAATCCACCAGGAAAAGCGGGTTACTGGCTGATTAATAAATTACTTAATAGCTAAATTTAAGGAGATTAATTTTAAAATCAATGTGTTTGTGCTATATTTTATTTTGTAAAACAGTCTATATTAAATGTAATAAGATGTTATCTTGTAAATAAACGTAATATAATTTTTAAAGTTGGCTTTATATCGCTAATCTAAACTTAATCAAATTGTTGTTTGAGTTAATTTATTAGAGGATAAAAATGAAAAAATTATTAGTACCTACACTCTTTGCTGTTGCATCTACTATGTCATTTGCTGTTAATGCAGCGACAACTCCAGCAGCAAGCCAATCACAGAAGGCAGAACATAAATTAAATGCTTACGAAGAAATTATGGTAGGCAAAGTCTGGGTAACGACAGAAGCTTTAGATCAAGATAAAAAAGAAGTTAATGCAGAAGATAAACAAGTTGCAAACTTCTTTGGGGTTGCCGAATATTATCCAGACGGGACCTTTAATATGACCACGTTCGATGGCAAACCAAAAATGAAAGGTGACTGGTCATTTGATGAAAATGGCAAAAGCCGCTCATTAACAGCGAAAGATGATGACGGTAAAGTTTTATTTACTCGTGTTGTTGAAAATGTCACAGTAACACCTGAAGAATATACGTATCGTATTTATCCAGAGCAAGATAGCAAAGATAAGTACTTTGATATTGTCCATAAAGTTAAAAAATAACATTTAAACCAATGCCGCAGTCTAGATATAAAGCTCATTGATTGAGTAATTTATTCTGCGGCATTATTGCTCTATTGTAGCTTTATTTAAAACAGGTTTCTGCCCAGCGCGTTAGTCCAGCAGTAACGGAACCAAAATCATCTCCACGTATTATCGGAATATTTGGTAATTCTTGGCTAATTGCTTGGTGTAATACTGGTGAGCGAGCACTTCCACCTGTAACGTAAATAGCATCAGGTTTGACCCCACCTTGGTTGACAGCCTCTTTAACTAATTCAATCATTTTACTTTTTGGTGATTCAATTGATTCCACCATTTGTTCATGTGGAATATTCACTTCTAGTTTTTCAGAAATTAATTTAATTTGAGCTAAATAACTGGAAGCGTCCGATAAAGCAATTTTAGCTTCTTCAGCTTTACGTACTAAGCTATAACCTAATGTTTCATTATAAACTTCTAACAATCGAGATATTATTTGAGGCTCTTTTGCATCTTGTTTTAAGCGTGTTAATGCAGTCAAATTTTGTCGTGAGTAAAATTCTTTTTGCGCTTCAACATTATTGATAGCAATCGGGTTCCAAAATTGTAGAAATGGCATTTTAATGCCTGATAAAGATTGGCTTTCCATTCCAAAAAGTGGCATTAATTGTTTTAATGCTAGGTAAATATCAAGGTCGTTTCCACCCACTCGTTGGCCACTATGTGCAAGTAAGGATTGTGTTCTGTCCTGTGCGCCTCGATAAGTTGGTCCCATTTGAATCAATGAACAGTCTGTTGTTCCACCGCCAATATCAACGACTAAGATGATCTGGTCTTTACTTAATGTTGATTCATATTCAAGCCCGGCAGCAACAGGTTCGAACTGAAAAGTAATATGATTAAAACCTGCACGTTTTGCCGCACGATAGAGTATGGATTCTGCTTGTTGATTTGAAAGTTCCCCGCCACGCCCATGAAAATTAATTGGTCGGCCAATGACTGTGTCATCAATAACCTGTTGTAAAGAATGTTCTGCAGTATTCTTTATATTTTTCATCATGGCACAGACAAGGTCTTCAAAAAAACTAATTTGAGTATCATGTAAGCCTGAAGCCCCTAAAAAAGATTTTGGGGATTTTACATAATAAACATCTCTAGGGTCGCTCAGATATAAATCTAAAGCAGCTTGCCCAAATACAATGTCCTCAGGTATTAAATCGATCCCTTCATCACGGTTAAACGCGATAGATCTTTTTAAAATTTGTTGTCCGATTTCATTCGAGGGGGAGATTTTACAATGGCGAAATAAATGCTCAGAAACTGATTCTCTTGTTGGCGCGCATAAGGTTGATGGAATATAAACGCTATCGCCTTCTAATGGTAATAGTGTGGGTACCCCGCTTTTCATGACTGCGACAGCACAGTTAGATGTGCCGTAATCAAAACCAATAAACATTTCGCCTCCAAGAGTAACGACTTTGAAAAAAGGCAGAGACTTTATATCAAGCAGGAATGAATTACTATCGAAAAAATAGTTCGATATGAAGGGAAAAACTCAAAAGGAGATAGCTTGAATTGATTGCATGTTGTCTAGATGCTCTGAAAGCACAGAAGCACTATGACAAAATGCAACCGTTATAGAAGGATTGATTTATTGATGTTCATAAAAAGGGCGTAATTAATTTAGCTTAAGGTGGGTAAATGAAAATACCTATCGATAATATTAAGGTTATTTAAAGCTATTTTTATTTAGAGTGTGGTTTGTGATGTAATATTTTATTTTTCCTCCTCTTTAACATTTTAATGTAATATTAAAGAGGTTCTCGGAAATATCTTATTTAAACAGTTAGGTTTTATATATTTTTAACTATTACAATACTTATTCCAAATTACATTAAAATCATTATTAGGAAATTCTTTATTATCTCTATCAATTAATGGAATAGAAACAACATTACGGCCGTCATCATGAAGATAGGTTTTGACCACAAAACGTTTAAATGAATATGAGTTTTGGCTAGTGAAAATAAGCACTTCACCGCATACATAACCTAGCATACCATGGTCTAAGGTTTCTCTTATCTCATGATATTTAACATTTTTATACTCGGCCGTTTTGGGGAATGCTAAAAAATCCTCAACCGCTTTTTGAGATTTTTCTACAATATCTAAATCAGGTGTATAGTTACTTACAACGCCTCCTATAAAGGAAGCGCCTGCAATTAGGCCAACGACTAAAAATGAAAATATTTTATTTTTCATAGTGTTTATTTCTTATGTTATTATTTTTGAACCTCCCAATGAACGCCAAAATATAAAAATTAAATGAAAATTCATTAGCATAAACTAACTTTTAATTGATAATTTCACTTACGGAGATATACTTGGATTACATTTGGGATAATTAACGGTTACCAATCTAACATAAGATAATTTGAAGTAATATAGAGGGGAAACAATGGTAATCAATAAGAAACGAAAAATTACACATTTAAATAAATAGACATTTCATAAAAGGATACTTTATCACTATTGTGATAATTCAGTATGTATTAATCCCTAGAGTAACAAAACTCATAATAAAATAAGATTTTTATTTTTTGTTCTTCATTATTTTTGCCATATGAATAGCTTCAATGAGTTGAGAACGATTAATACGAGAACTATTACTATCTAATAATTTTTGCCAAATATCAATTGCTTGTTCATAATTTGCATTCATAAAAGCATCTGAAGCGACTAGCATTAAAGCAGTAATTTCTTGTTTATCAAGGTTTAATGCTTTGTTGATTACCGCTCTGACATCTTCTGTTAGTTGTTGACCTGCTTGATAATATAAAACGGTTGCAATAGCGGAGTATATCTGAGCATTTTCTCCTCCATATTTTAACGCTCTATGATAAGCAATTAATGCGTTATCATAACTATTTTGATAGAGATAGTATTCACCTAGTGTAGCCCAAAGCTCACTATTTTTAGGGGATTGGCGAATATCATCTTGCAAGCGTAATAAATCATTTTGTTCTTGCTGCAATGGTGTGAATGAGAGTAGAGGATCTGAAATACGTTGGTATTCCTGGTAGGCTAATTCAAACCGAGGCGAAAAAAAGTAACCAATAACAACTGACACCATTAATATGGCGAGTAATTTATTAATATGCCATTGCTTTGCAACTGATGGCGCTGTTACATCATCTGACAATAATTGCTCGAATACCTGCTGATGGTGAAAATTGCTCTCTAAAATCGGCTGTTTTTGTGAGCGATAAAATTTGAAAATGAAATAAAAAATGCCAACTAGAGCAATGCCCGGTAATCCCCAAAGCAGTGCGGTGCCAATAGTCAAGGGAGGGTTATACAGCACGAAATCGCCATATCGCTCGGTCATATAATGCATGATTTGCGCTTTATCTTTCCCCTCTGCAACCATTTTAAAAACTTGGTGGCGCATACTTACTGCAGTGGGTGCATTGGATTCGAGTAAGTTTTGGTTTTGGCACTGCGGACAACGTAATTGTGAGGCTATTTGCAAAGAATATTCTTGTTCTTCAATAGAATTAAATTGCCACACATCAACAATCTGAGCATTGGATATAAAAGAGCAACATAGGAAAAATAGTGCTAATAGGGTTTTAAGCATTTTTTATCCTCCCTTTTATCCAGCTTATTAATAGGCCAAAACACATTACAAACGCACCGCTCCAAATCCATTGAATGCCATCTTGTACGTAAAGGCGTATTGCATAGCTATTTGTTCCCGTTTTCTCACCTAATACCGCATACCAATTACGTAGCCACCCCCAATATATACCGGGTTCAATCATTAATTGCTGGCGAGCAGTATAAAAGCGGCGCTCGGTGATTAGCTGGTGTAATGGTTGGTTAGCTTTGCTAATTTGTATAATGGCTTTTTCGGTAGTGTAATTAGATTTAGCTTCAAGTTGCAACTCGTTGAATTGAAATTGATAATCTGCGAGTGAAATAGATTGCCCAACAGAAAGACTAACACTGGTTTCATGGTGACTACCAATGGATAAGGCAATGCCAGCCGCAAAAATCACAACCCCTGTATGAGCGATAAGGGAAGGGAATTGTTGACGAATAGCATCGATGGGTCGTAGCCAAAAGATAAGTAAAATAGCAAATAAAAAACCACAAGAAAGAGCGATAATAATCCCTTTAGACCAAAGAGATAAGCTTACTAATACACTGAGAAGTATAATGAAAAGAATACGCCATTGGGCTTTAATCCGAGTTTTGTTAAGCGGATAAATGGCACTTACCGCCATTATGATTAGCATCAAAATACCAAATGGTAGTAATGCTTGGTTAAAATAAGGTGCCCCAACCGATATTTTTCCCCAACCAAATAACGTGTAAATCATCGGGTAAAGTGTGCCCGTCAGGACAATAAATAATACAGTAGAAAATAGGATTAAAGTGAGTAATAAATAAAGCTGACGGCGATTAGTTTTGGTTGGTAAATTATCAATGTTTTTAGCTTTCCAACCATATATACATAAAGCACCGAAACTCAGGAAACTGAATAGTAAAAAGAGGGGGACAGCCCTAACGTTATCTAAAGCAAACGCATGGACAGACATTAAAATACCTGAGCGTACAATCAACGTCCCCAATAGAGATAAAATAAATGTGAGGATCGCCAGTAATATTGACCAATGACGATAATGACCCGTTTTGTATGAAATGGTAAGGCTATGGAATAACGCAGTTGCACTTAGCCATGGTAACAGCGATGCATTTTCAACTGGGTCCCAAAACCACCATCCACCCCAACCAAGTTCACTGTATGCCCACCATGAACCCAGTGTGATACCCAAAGTGAGTATGCACCAACTAGGAACGACAAAGCGCCAACAGAGCCTTGCAACAGTTTGGTTAAATTGCGTGCACAGCGTGGATGCAAGTGCCAAGGCGGTCACGACCATTAACCCGCTATAACCTAAATAAAGTAGTGGAGGGTGTAATATCAACCCCCAATGTTGCAGCATTGGGTTGAGATCTCGCCCTTCAATAGCAGGAGGAAAAATGCGAACAAAGGGGTCCGAATAAAAGACGATAAACAGTAATAATGCGGTACTAATAATAGCGAGTAGGGTTAATGTGAGAGGAAATACGGGGTGAGTTTGCCGACGATAACACCATGCAAATAGGCAACTCCAAGCAGAGATAAACAGTAGCCAAAGAAATATTGAGCCTTCATGGCCTCCCCATACTGCGGCAATTTTAATATATAGCGGCGATAGCCGGTGGCTATGTTGCGCCACATACACGACTGAAAAATCACTTTGAATAAAGCTGAGAGTTAAACAAACATAGGCAACGAGCAAGAAAAGAAACTGTAAGTAGGTCCAAAGAATATTCCGAGGCATTTGCCTCGGAATATGGCGGAAGAAACCAATAACTCCAAACAATGCTTGGAAACAGGCAATACAGAGTGCCAATGCGAGGCAGAGAAAGCCAATTTCTGGGAGTATTAGTTCCAATGATTACCCTTATTTTTGAGTGAGTTATGCGACGGTCAACTGCCCTGCGTATAACACAAAGAAGCGTAAGCAGAAGACACCCAGTAAGCTTGCACCACTGATAATCAATACTCTTGCTGCACCTTGTCCTTTATCCATCCATTTTTTGAATAGCAGAGGAATAATAAAACCACACCCGACAACGCCAATCCAAAACCACCAAGTCCAGAAACCACCGCCTAATGCGGCAATTAATGAACGAATTTTCCCGTCATCCCCTAACGCTAGCCCGACAAAAAAGGCTGCTAATAGGAATATCTCGAGCCAAATAACAAAGCCTTCGATACGGTGTAAAAATGCGGTTTCGTCGTTATGGATATTTTTACGGTAGCGTAATGCTATTGCCATTAATGATACCGCGATACCTGACGATATTCCTGAAAATAGGAATAAAGCTGGTAATAATGGATTGTTTAAGAATGGATAAGATTTTAATGCTGAAAGTAAAAATCCGGTATAAGCCCCAAGCAAAACAGCCAAGACTAGCATTACAATATCCAGAGAACGCATCGCACGATTTAGCAGGGTTAATATTCTTGGGATAAGCGTAAACTTAGGCAGCCATTTTTGCTGTAAAACCATGAGCTCTTTTTCATAAATTTTAGCAAGCCAAATAACAAGTACAGCCATATACACTTGGAATAACATTACCCCCATCGACATCACCGAAGTTGGGCTGTAATGAAACATTAATTTCCAGAATGTCCATGGACGCGTCAAATGGAGAATTAAGATCAATAACCCAAAGATGATTGTTGTCGGAGCTAAAATCAGTGTTGTGCGCATGAGAGTGCTATCACTGCCAGCCGCAGTGGGATAATACTGGCGCATAAGTACCGCAAGTACCACGAGCCCAGCTGAAATACCAATTAAGAATAAGTAAACGGCAATGGGCCAGTCCCACACTAAGGATTCAAAATGGAAAGCAGAAGCTGTTGTCATTGGCTAACCTCCCCATATTTGAACGGGACTCGATACATTTTGGGGTGAGTACCGAGTGCAATCTTGAATCGATAAGTCGGTTTTTCTTTTAGCATCAACGAAATATCGCTCTTAGGATCATCTAAATTACCGAAGGTTAATGCTTTGGTCGGGCAAGATTCGACACAAGCAGGTTGCTTACCCTTTTTTAGATTTGTTTTACGACAAAAATCACATTTATCCGCGGTTTTATTGATAGGGTGAATGAATCTGACGCGATAAGGGCAGGCAGCAATACAGTATTGGCAGCCGACACATAAGTCAGGGTTTACATCAACAATCCCCGTTGTTTTGTCGATAAAAGAGGCACCAGTAGGGCAAACATCAACACAAGGCGCACTTTCACAATGTTGACAGGAATGGCGAAAAAAACGGTATTTAACATCAGGAAATTGGCCTATGGGCTCACTACGGATGATGGTTAACCGTGAAACACCTTCCGGTACTTGGTTAACCTCTCGGCACGCATCCATACACGCCGTACAGCCGATGCACAGATTTTCATCGTGCACCATGCCGTAGCGAACGCCATCTATTTTCATGGTGTTAGCTAGCGTATGGCTAGCAACCCCTCCTACCGCCGCCAGTGCTCCTGTGTAGATAATGAATTGACGACGAGAACAACTCATGGCTGCTCCTTACGCAATTTCACCGCTGCTGGATTGAAATCAGGGTTATTGCGTTGATCTGAGTGACAGTCGACACATATTTTTACTTTGCCCTTATCAGTCAGTACCTTCATCGTATCTTGTTTCGGATGAAGGTCATGGCAACTGGCACAGGCCACTTTGGTGACGTGGACATCATGAGGCCAGAACGCTTTTTGTAGTTGCTCTGGTAAGTGACATGACAGACAGACACTGTTTTGTTGTTCAACGTTATACATTGGGTTGTTAAAGCGCATGACATCTTTGACGCCTTCACGGTGATCAGGCCCTGGGTTACCGTGGCAGTTGGTACAAGTCACGGGTAAATTATTGTTAGGGTTAATCACTTCTGCGTGAGTGCCATGCATGCCTTCTTGGTCTGGTTTATGACAGTCTAAGCAGGCGCTGTCAGCACTGCGTTGCTGCGTGACAACCCAACGGCCTTCTACATTTTCTTGTGCCATTTGTGGGGTTGCGGATGCGGCTGTTGCCCATAATAAGCCTGTTGCCAGCACCCCAGCAGTTAATAACGAACGTAGTACGCTCATATTCACTCCATTGGTTGTATTGCCCCATTATTTGGGGCAAATCATGGTTATTTGGCTAATAGGTCATTTTTACGAGCTTGGTCATCCCATTGCGGAACGACAGTTTTTAAGAACTCTTGTTTCTCCGCGTTAATTTTTTGCATATCTAAACCAATGGCTTGTTGTGCTTTTTCCTTGGTTGAAATATCTGGAATGGCAATTTCATGGGTGATGCCTTTTGAGCCTAACAGGCGAGCTAGTTTAGTACGTGCATCTGCCGCTTTATCCATCGAACCACCTAACATACGTAGGCCTTCATCTGGTGCGTGCATATGAATACCGTGGGAGGCGATAGCTAAATCCCAGCGCCATTGTGCATGGCGAATATCGGTTAAAATTGGTTTCATTTCATCTTCTGTTGCGCCTGCATCCCATGCGGCTTTCGCTTCAAAGTGAGCGCGAACCAATTGGTCTTCCGCTTTGATTTTCATCTCTTGGATAGCGACTTTACGTTCAGCAACCACATCTTGCAGTTGTTGTTTGCTTTGGGTATGGCAAGTGCTACAGGTTTGTTCGAAATTGTCGAATGGATTACCAATTTTATGGCTGGTATACAGTTCGCCTTTCTCGTTTTGCAGTTTTGGCATATGGCAATCAATACAGGTCACGTTATTTTTGCCATGAATACCCGCACTCCAAGTTTCATATTCTGGGTGTTGGGCTTTTAGCATTGGAGCTTTCGACAGTGAGTTGGTCCAGTCAGAGAAACCAATGTTGTCGTAGTAGACTTCCATATCTTCCACTTTGGTGCCGTTATCCCATGGGAATTTCACGGCTTTTTTATCACCAGAGAAATAATATTCTACGTGGCATTGGCCACACACCATGGACTGTTGGTCGAACCGGCTGGCTTTATCAAACGGTTTGCCAATCGCTTCCATTGCACGCTCTGCATAAGGGCGAGAAAGTGTTAGCTCTGGTTTACCTTTTGCAAAATCCGCTGAGTCGGTTTTATGGCAATCTGCGCAACCTAAGACATTCACCACTTCTGGACCACCTTTTGCCCACTTACCTTCGAAATAGCCATCTTCGCCATGTTCTTGGATAAGCCTAGCCACATCGGGACTTTTACAGCTCCAACATGCCATCGGAAGCGGGCCATCTTGGGCATCTTTCGGAGCACCAGTTCGTAAGGTTTCACGGACGTCGATGATGGCATAGGCGTGACCACGAGGTTTGTTGTAGTCGCGTGAGAATGGGTATCCAGCCCAGAGAACGACTAAGCGAGGGTCTTCCGCTAATGCGTCTTCTCGGTTTGATTGCTCGGATGTTGCTCGCCAAGAGTGGTATTGATCAGGGTGAGCAGCTTCGAAAGTTTCATTTCGTGCGTTGATGGTAGATGTACTATCTTTAGTCGGAGTTTGAGCATGAACAGAGGTAAAGAGAAATATTCCTGCAACCAGACTCAATAAGCATAGTGCATTATTTCTTATGTTTGCCATAAAAAGGGCCTCGAGTAATTTTAGCCAGTCATCCCTTCATTTTTCGAGTTGTTGTTGTAATGTGACCTGTGACTCGAACTATTTTGGGTATCTTTTTGTTATTTAGGTTTGATAGCAAGCTTTCATCTGCTACCAAGACATTGCCAATTTATATGTGTAACAAAAAACCACACTAAAAATATTGTTTTTGATCAAAAGATAATTTGTAATAAGGAAATAGAATGTGAGGAAATAATAAAAAATAGGTATTATTGAAATTGATATAGTTATTTTTCTGTAGTTTTAAACTGTTACTTTTAATAATTAATTAGTAATGATTCTTATTTTGATATTTGGCGTTATCTGATTTTATTTTGTTGATTTTAAAATAATTTTTTTATTTTAAATATTTGAGTGCTGTTTTTAAAATAAAGTTAGAAATGAAAGTTGTTTAATATCAAAAAAAATACAGATATTTTTTTGCTAAATGACATTGCATATACCACTTTAGTGGTAGTTTTGAGCTGGAATTATAATTTAAAAAATTAAAACTTGAGTTTAAATTAATAATACATATTAAAAAAATGTTAATAAATAATTAAAAAGGCCTACTTGCTTATCATTTTGGTGCTACTTTTAGCTAATGGTGAGTAAATAACGTAAATGTTGGCATTTCTAGTCGTATACGGGGAATTACCTCTTTTACCCACTTGGTAGTATGTATTTTTATAACCTCTATCGTTAATATTTCTCATAAATACACATATAAAAAATGCGGTTTATCAATACGTTTTAGTTTTTTTGTTGGCAATGTAAAGGAAAAAAACATGGTTGATCTCACCCGTCGGGGAGTATTAACTGGTGCGTGGCGTAGTGCAGCCCCAGTGGTTCGGCCGCCATGGAGTGGTAGTGAAACGCAATTTATCGAATTGTGTACCCGTTGCAATGCCTGTGTTGAAAGTTGCGAAACGGCAATTATCCAACCAGGAGCAGGGGGCTACCCTGTTGTTGATTTTAAGCGTGGTGAATGTACATTTTGCTATGCATGTGCAACAGCATGTCCAGAACCTATTTTCCTACCAAAACATTCCCAACCTTGGGATATCTCAATTTCGATTGGCCAAAATTGTCTTGCTTATCTTTCGATTGAATGTCGTCGTTGCCAAGACAGTTGTGAGCCTGAAGTCATCTCTTTTCGTCCGTCAATGGCCGGTATATACCAGCCAAAAGTAGAAACACCAGGTTGTACAGGCTGTGGTGCTTGCGTCGCAGGTTGCCCAGTTTCAGCCATTACCGTGGAGCATGAACATGCACAGTAACTATCAAGTGTGCAGTTTAATAGTACAAGTAAAAAGTGAGCGACTGTCTACTGTGGCCGAAGAAATTAATCAACTTTCCCATTGTGAAGTGGCGCTAAGCGCCCCGGAAAACGGAAAACTGATTGTGGTTGTTGAAGGGCAAGGTAGTAGAACGTTGTTAGATACTATTGATTTAGTACGCGATATTGACGGCGTACTAGATGTTTCGCTGGTTTACCATCAGCAGGAAGAGCAAGGTGAGGAAGATTATGAAACTCAGTCGTCGTAGCTTTATGAAAGCCAATGCGATAGCGGCCGCTGCTGCGGCGGCCGGTATTGGCGCACCGAGCATTGCGAAAGCAGTGGTTGGTCAACAAGAAAGTATTAAATGGGACAAAGCCCCTTGTCGTTTTTGTGGTACAGGCTGTGGGGTACTGGTGGGAACTCAAAATGGTCGCATTGTGGCCAGCCAAGGTGACCCAGAAGCCCCTGTAAACCGTGGTCTAAACTGTATTAAAGGGTATTTCTTACCAAAAATTATGTACGGAAAAGACCGTTTAACGCAGCCAATGTTGCGCATGAAAGATGGTGAATATGATAAAAATGGGGAGTTCACACCGATCACGTGGGAACAAGCTTTTGATGTCATGGAAGAAAAAGTCAAAACCACATTAAAAGAAAAAGGTCCTGAAGGGATTGGTATGTTTGGTTCGGGCCAGTGGACAGTTTGGGAGGGCTATGCGGCATCAAAACTGTTCAAAGGTGGTTTCCGTTCTAATAACTTAGACCCTAATGCACGCCACTGTATGGCTTCTGCGGTAGTGGGCTTCATGCGTACTTTCGGTATGGATGAACCAATGGGTTGTTATGATGACATTGAGCATGCTGACGCGTTTGTCCTTTGGGGTTCAAACATGGCAGAAATGCACCCAATCTTGTGGTCTCGTATCACCAACCGTCGTCTGTCTAACCCTGACGTGCGTGTTGCGGTGTTATCGACTTTCAAACACCGTAGCTTTGAATTAGCGGATAACGGCATCGTCTTTACACCACAATCTGACTTGGTGATCCTGAACTATATTGCAAACTATATCATTCAAAATAACGCAGTTAATCAGGAATTCCTCGATAAACACGTGAATTTACGTCGTGGTGCAACAGATATCGGTTATGGATTACGCCCAACTCACCCACTCGAACAAAATGCGAAAAATGCAGGTTCTGATGCGTCTGAGCCAATGACATGGGACGAGTATAAAGCCTTTGTTGCAGAATATACGTTAGACAAAACCGCAGAAATGACCGGGGTTCCAAAAGATCAGTTAGAAGAACTCGCTAAACTTTACGCAGACCCTAAAACGAAAGTGGTTTCTTATTGGACCATGGGCTTTAACCAGCACACTCGCGGTGTTTGGGCGAATAACTTAGCGTATAACTTGCACTTACTGACAGGAAAAATTTCTCAACCTGGTTGTGGGCCGTTCTCATTAACAGGCCAGCCATCAGCGTGTGGTACTGCTCGTGAAGTCGGTACGTTCTCACACCGTTTACCTGCGGACATGGTGGTTACCAATGAAAAACACCGTGAAAAAGTAGAAGGTGTGTGGGGGTTACCTGCTGGGACGATCCCTGAAAAAGTGGGTTTACACGCCGTTGCCCAAGACCGTGCTTTAAAAGACGGTAAATTGAATTTCTACTGGGTAATGTGTAACAACAACATGCAAGCGGGCCCGAATATCAACCAAGAGCGTATGCCAGGGTGGCGCGACCCACGTAACTTTATCGTGGTATCTGACCCATACCCAACGGTCAGCGCATTGGCTGCCGACTTAATTTTACCGACAGCCATGTGGGTAGAAAAAGAAGGGGCTTACGGTAATGCGGAACGTCGTACCCAATTTTGGCGCCAGCAAGTTAAGGCACCAGGCGAAGCAAAATCTGACTTAATGCAGATGGTACTGTTTTCTAAACGCTTTACAACGGATGAAGTGTGGCCTGAAGAGTTACTCGCGAAAAAACCTGAATTACGTGGTAAAACCCTATATGACGTGTTATTCGCTAACCAAGCTGTAACGAAGTTCCCTGTGAGCGAGTTAGCAGAAGACCAACTTAATGATGAGTCTCGTGAATTAGGTTTTTACTTACAAAAAGGGCTGTTCGAGGAATACGCTGGCTTTGGTCGCGGTCATGGTCATGATTTGGCTGATTTTGATGACTACCACAAAGCGCGCGGTATCCGTTGGCCAGTGGTTGATGGCAAAGAAACTCAGTGGCGTTATAGCGAAGGAAATGACCCTTACGTTAAGGCTGGCGCGGGTTATCAATTCTACGGTAAACCAGATGGTAAAGCGGTGATTTTTGCTCTGCCATTTGAGCCTGCTGCGGAATCGCCAGATAAAGAATATGACTTATGGTTATCAACAGGCCGTGTATTAGAACATTGGCATACCGGTAGTATGACACGCCGTGTTCCTGAACTGCACCGTGCTTTCCCTGAATCTCTTGTGTTTATACATCCAATCGATGCGAAAGAGAGAGGTTTACGCCGTGGTGATAAAGTCAAAGTGGTTTCACGCCGTGGTGATGTGACCACGATTGTCGAAACACGTGGCCGTAATAGACCACCAAAAGGCCTAGTTTACATGGCGTTCTTCGATGCTGCGCAGCTAGTGAATAACTTAACACTGGATGCAACCGATCCGCTTTCAAAAGAAACGGATTACAAAAAATGTGCCGTTAAACTGGAAAAGGTGTAATTGCTCATGCCCCAGAAAGCTAAGTCTCAACAGGCTAAGTCCCAGAATAGTCGTCGTCGCTTTTTACGCGATGTCGCCCGTACTGCGGGTGGGTTGGCGGCTGTTGGTGTGGTGCTGGGGCTTCAGCAACAAACTTCCCGTGCGAGTGGCGTTAAGCTTCGTCCGCCGGGAGCCCTTGATGAAAAAGCATTTGCCAGTGCATGTGTCCGCTGTGGACAATGCGTTCAAGCCTGCCCGTATGACATGTTGAAATTAGCGACATTGGCATCCGGTTTGGCTTCTGGAACGCCATACTTCATCGCCCGAGAAAATCCGTGTGAAATGTGTGAGGACATTCCTTGCGCCAAGGTTTGCCCAAGTGGTGCATTGGATAAAGACATTGAGTCGATTAACGATGCACGCATGGGGTTAGCCGTTTTACTCGATCAGGAAAACTGCCTGAACTTTCAAGGGCTAAGGTGTGATGTATGTTACCGCGTATGTCCACTGATTGATGAAGCCATCACATTGGAACTTGAACAAAACCACCGAACAGGTAAGCACGCGCGCTTCTTACCCACCGTCAATAGCAACTACTGCACGGGATGCGGTAAATGTGAACAGGCATGTGTATTGGAAGAGGCAGCTATCAAGGTATTACCAAGGTCGCTGGCGAAAGGTGAGTTAGGACACCATTACCGCTTTGGTTGGCTGGAGGGTAACAATGGCGAATCGTAAACGTGATGCCGGACGTGAAGCTCAGGCAAAAAAAGGCTGGTGGCAGAGCCACAAATGGTTGGTGTTTAGACGTATAAGCCAATTGCTGGTGTTAGCGATGTTCTTGAGTGGGCCATGGTTTGGGGTATGGATTTTACATGGTAACTACAGCAGTAGCTTATTGTTAGACACCGTACCTTTGACTGACCCATTAATCACCTTAGAGAGCTTAGCAAGTGGTTACTTACCGGGGATCTCAGCATTAGTTGGGGCTGCTATCGTATTCGGGGTTTATGCACTGCTGGGTAAGCGCATTTTCTGTAGTTGGGTCTGTCCTGTAAACCCAGTGACGGATGCGGCGGCGTGGTTAAGACGTAAATTTGATTTTAACCAATCCGCAACAATACCGCGCAATATTCGCTATGTATTGCTGGTCGTGATCCTGATCGGTTCTGCTATTACAGGTACCTTACTTTGGGAATGGCTTAATCCAGTTTCATTAATGGGGCGCAGTTTAATTTTTGGTTTTGGCAGCGGTGCATTGGTTTTAGTTGCACTGTTTTTATTCGATTTATTAGTTGTGGAACATGGTTGGTGCGGTCACCTTTGCCCATTAGGTGCGCTATATGGCGTGGCAGGGTGCAAGGGCGCATTGGTTGTTACAGCGGAAAATAAAGAAAACTGTAGCCGTTGTATGGACTGTTTCCACATTTGTCCGGAGCCGCAAGTTCTGCGCGCACCGGTCCTAGATAAACAAGCTCCAGCGCAGATATCCGATAAAGATTGCATCACTTGCGGTCGTTGCATCGATGTTTGTTCTGAGGATGTTTTTAAAATAACACTAAGATGGAGTTCGGGAGCAAAATCATGAAAAATCCTGTCCTGAAAAAGACGATCAGCCGTTGGGTGGCTGGAATGGCCTTTGTTGTAAGCAGTCTTGTTTGGGCTGCTAATGGTGTAGACCTGACCCAATCACCAGAAGTATCCGGTACGTCAGAAGGAAGCATTCATATTCCGAAAGAGCAAGAAAGAATGGCATTAAACTATGTGAATCAACCACCAATGATCCCACATAGTGTTGAAGGTTATCAAATTACCACCAATACTAATCGTTGCTTGCAATGCCATGGTGTGGAAAATTACCGCACGACAGGGGCACCAAGAGTCAGCCCAACGCACTTTATGGATGCAACAGGCAAAGTCCTTGGCGAAGTTGCACCAAATCGCTACTTCTGTTTACAGTGCCACGTGCCTCAGTCAGACACAGCACCGATTGTTGATAACACATTTACCCCATCCAAAGGTTTTGGGAAATAAGGGGGAATTATGTCAAATAACAATGATAAGCAAACAAATGATGACAAGCCGAAGAAAAAGGGCTTGTTTGGGTTAATCGGCAGAGTATGGCGCTGGTGGCGTAGGCCAAGCCGATTAGCATTAGGAACCTTATTGCTGATTGGTTTCGTGAGTGGTGTTATTTTCTGGGGCGGCTTCAATACCGGTATGGAAATGGCCAATACGGAAGAGTTCTGTATTAGCTGCCATGAAATGCGTGAGAATGTCTATGAAGAATATATGGATACTATTCACTATACTAACCGTAGTGGTGTCCGCGCAACTTGCCCTGATTGTCACGTACCGCATGAGTTTGGCCCCAAAATGGTGCGTAAAATTCAAGCGAGTAAGGAGTTATACGGAAAAATTTTTGGCATCATTGATACGCCACAAAAATTTGAAGACCATCGGTTAGCGATGGCGCAAAGTGAGTGGCGACGAATGAAAAATAACGACTCACAAGAGTGTCGTAACTGCCATAACTTTGAGTATATGGACTTTACAGCACAAAAAGGAGTTGCAGCCAAAATGCATGACCAAGCCATCACGGATGGTAAAACCTGCATTGACTGCCATAAAGGGATCGCCCATAAGTTGCCGGACATGCGTGAAGTTGAACCTGGCTTTTAATTCAAGGTAATCATTTTATGATGAGTTACATCGATGAATTATAAGTAATGATCAATAAATAGGCTGGTTATGCGTTTGAGTATGATCAGCCTAAGTTATATTTGTGTTAAATCAATATATTTGCTTTTTTAATGTGTATTGTATGATGCTGTCACGCAGCATTTACTAACAATATAATAAATCAGGGTAATTAAACTATGTGGAAAAAGCTTCATCAACTAGCCATCCCAGTCAACCTTTATCGGTTATGTGGGCGTCTAATACCGTGGTTTATTATATTGAGTGTAATTTGTTTAGCGGTGGGATGGATTTGGGGATTTGGTTTTGCGCCAACCGATAAAGTTCAAAGCCAAAGCTATCGTATTATGTATATTCATGTTCCTGCCGCAATGTGGTCGATGGGAATTTATGCCACGATGGCCATTACTGCTTTTGTTGGGCTAGTCTGGCAAATGAAAGTCTCGGAATTGGCGATAGCGGCGATGGCACCAATAGGGGCGGTATTTACCTTTATTGCATTAGTTACAGGTGCGACATGGGGTAAACCAATGTGGGGTGCATGGTGGGTATGGGATGCACGTTTAACCTCTGAATTAATTCTATTTTTTCTGTATGTGGGGATTATTGCTTTATGGCATGCGTTTGATGACCGTCGCACCGCAGGAAAGGCCGCTGCAATTTTAGTATTAATTGGTGTGATTAACTTACCTATCATTCATTATTCAGTTGAATGGTGGCAAACCTTGCACCAACCTTCGACTCGCATGCAAGAAAGCATCAACCCTGCTATGCGTACACCACTTCGTTTAGCCATCCTTGGTTACCTATTTCTTTTTATCTCATTAACGTTAATCCGTTTACGTAGCCAATTATTGATGTTAGAACGTAACCGTCCATGGGTATTAGATATTGTGAATAAAAAAGGACGTCAATCATGACTAGCGCATTTGCATCTTGGAGTGAATTTTGGGCGATGGGCGGCTATGGTTTTTATGTATGGCTGGCGGTTGCGCTGACATTAATACCTATTTTGTTACTCTGTTTGCATACGTATATACAAAGAAAAATGATAATAAATGCAATTATTCAACAGCAAGCTCGTGAAGTCAGGCAAAAAGCAGCAAGAGCGCATAGGGAGGGAGTGTGAATATTCGTCGTCGTAACCGACTTTGGCTGATCTGTTCCATATTGGTTGGTGTGGGGCTAACCCTCGCATTAATTCTCTATGCATTACGCTCAAGTATTGACTTGTTTTATACCCCCGGTGAAATCATTTATGGTAAGCGAGAAACTCAGCAAATCCCTGAAGTTGGACAACGCTTACGTGTCGGTGGCATGGTCATGCCAGGTAGTGTAGTACGTGATTCTGACCCTGTCTCTAACGCTGTCAATATCACTTTCACTGTTTATGATGCCGAAGGTGAGGTTAACGTAAGTTATCATGGAATTTTGCCCGACTTATTCAAAGAAGGGCAAGGTGTCGTTGTTCAAGGGGAATTACAAGAGAATAATCATATTTTAGCGAAAGAAGTGCTTGCGAAACATGATGAAAACTATACGCCACCAGAGGTTGAAAAAGCGATGCAAGAAAACCATCGCAGGCCAGCTGCTGCCTATAAGGACAATGCATCATGATCCCTGAAATTGGTAGCGTTTTACTGTGCTTGGCATTAGGTCTTGCCGTTTTGCTGTCTTTCTACCCGCTATGGGGAGTGGCGCGCAATGATGCACGCTTAATGGCATCATCACGTCCATTAGCATGGTTACTTTTTCTTTGTGTAACAGGGGCATTCCTAGTATTAGTGAATGCCTTTGTTGTTAATGATTTCTCAGTCACTTATGTTGCCAATAACTCTAATACGCAATTACCTATTTGGTATCGTGTTGCGGCAACATGGGGAGCTCACGAAGGCTCATTATTACTTTGGGTATTATTAATGAGTGGCTGGACATTTGCGGTGGCAATTTGCAGTTATCGCATGCCTCTCGACATTGTTGCTCGTGTTTTAGCTGTTATGGGGATGGTTAGCGTTGGTTTTTTGCTGTTTATCATCTTCACTTCAAATCCGTTTTCGCGCACGCTACCCGCCTTTCCGATTGAAGGGCGTGACCTCAATCCATTACTGCAAGATCCAGGGCTGATTTTCCACCCACCATTGTTATACATGGGATATGTCGGTTTTTCAGTGGCATTCGCCTTTGCGATTGCTGCATTGTTAAGTGGCCGGTTAGATAGCTCTTTCACGCGTTTTGCTCGCCCTTGGACGATGGCAGCATGGTTCTTTTTAACGCTAGGGATCATGTTAGGTTCCGCATGGGCTTATTATGAATTAGGTTGGGGGGGCTGGTGGTTCTGGGACCCGGTGGAAAATGCTTCCTTTATGCCATGGTTAGTGGGAACAGCATTGATCCACTCACTCTCCGTGACTGAGCAGCGAGCCACTTTTAAAGCATGGTCACTATTATTGTCGATTTTTGCTTTCTCATTGTGTTTGCTCGGGACTTTCTTAGTCCGCTCGGGGGTACTGGTTTCCGTACACGCCTTCGCCTCAGACCCATCTCGAGGGTTATTCATCTTAGCCTTCATGGTGTTAGTGATTGGCGGCTCTTTATTAGTGTTTGCACTGCGTGGGCACAAAGTACGCTCAAGAGTTAACAATGCGCTATGGTCCCGTGAATCCATGTTATTGGGCAATAACGTTATCCTAACAGCCGCGATGTTAGTCGTGTTACTCGGTACTTTGCTACCGTTGGTTCATAAACAAATTGGTCTAGGTACGATTTCCATTGGTGAACCGTTCTTTAATACCATGTTTATCGCGTTGATGGTGCCATTTGCCTTGTTACTGGGAATTGGGCCACTCGTACGTTGGGGGCGTGACCGCCCTGCGGCGATTAAAAAGTTATTAATCATTGCAACTGTTTTAACCGTTATTCTCTCATTTGCTCTGCCATTATTGATGGAAGATAGGGTAGAAGCCCTAACGGTTGTCGGCTTAATCATGGCGTGCTGGATTGCTATTCTTGCCTTCGCAGAAATGCGAGTCCGCATCAGTAAGAAAATCAAGCTCACACCAAGTTACTGGGGAATGGTACTGGCGCACTTAGGTTTGGCGGTAACTATCGTCGGTATTGCCTTTAGCCAAAATTACAGTATTGAGCGTGACGTGAAAATGAAGCCGGGTGATAGCATTTCAATTCGTGCTTATACCTTTGTATTTAATGGAGTACGAGAAGCTGATGGCCCTAACTACCAAGGTGTCATTGGCAGTATTTCAGTGAAGGAAAAAGACAAAGTCATCGGTGTTTTAATGCCAGAAAAACGTTTTTATAGTGTTAGTCGAGCTGTTATGACTGAAGCGGCGATAGATGGTGGTTTTACTCGCGATTTATATGCTGCATTGGGTGAGGAAATTGCTAAAGATACATGGACTATGCGCTTGTATTATAAACCGTTTGTTCGTTGGATCTGGTCTGGTGGCGTATTAATGGCTATTGGTGCGTTATTCTGCTTGTTTGACCCACGTTATCGTCGTCGTAAATTACAAGGGGAAACAGCATGAACCGCAAAGTCTTCTTAATTCCTTTTATTATTTTTGCAGGAATTGCCGCGGTTCTGTTATGGCAATTGATGCGTAATGCAGAAGGGGATGACCCTCGTTTATTAGAATCTGCTTTAATTGGTAAGCCAGTGCCTGTTTTTCGTCTTGAGTCATTAGAAAACCCGGGGCAGCACTACGAATCTGATGTATTAACACAAGGGCAACCTATCTTATTGAATGTTTGGGCAACATGGTGCCCAACATGCCGAGCAGAACATCAATATTTGAATAAGTTGTCTGCACAGGGTGTTCGTGTGGTTGGGTTGAACTATAAAGATAAACGGGATAAAGCCATTGTGTGGTTGCGTGAGTTGGGCAACCCTTATGCCTTAAGCTTATTTGATGGTGAAGGGATGTTAGGCCTTGACCTAGGGGTATATGGGGCACCTGAAACGTTCTTAATTGATGGTAATGGTGTGATCCGTTATCGTCACGCAGGGGCAATGGACGAGCGCGTTTGGGAAAAAGAGTTTAAACCCCTTTGGGAGCGCTATAATCAGGAGGCGAACCAATGAGGTATTTACTGGGTTTATTGATGTTAACGTTAAGTGCAACGGTGACATATGCATCGACAGAAGTCTTTACTTTCGATAATGAACAACAAGAGCAGCAATTCCGTAAATTAACCGAGGAACTGCGCTGTCCTAAATGCCAAAACAACAGCATTGCAGATTCTAACTCAATGATTGCACTGGACTTGCGCCAAAAAGTGTATGAGTTAATGAAAGAAGGCAAGAACCGTGATGAAATTGTTGATTACATGGTTGCCCGTTATGGTTACTTCGTCACTTATAACCCACCGCTGACACCGCTAACGGTTATGCTGTGGGGATTACCGTTTGTTGCGATAGCGGTAGGCGGTTGGATCATTTTTGCCCGTTCTAAAAAACGCGTTAGATTAAAACAGGTTGAGCAGGGTGATGAAGAATCATTACCTGAGGCCTCTCGCACTAGCAATTGGGTTTATTTACCCGGTTTTATCATTGCATTAGGTGTTGCGGGTGGTGCTTATTATCAGGTAGGTAGCTACGAGAAAGTGGCGGATTGGAATAATGCCTATCAACAAGCTCCGGCCTTGCTAGATAGAGCGCTAGACCCGTCAGAGCCGCCACTTAATAATGCGGAAATGGAACACCTCGCCTTAGGTCTACGTACTCGCCTTCAAGAAGACCCGCAAAATGTAGAAGCGTGGGAAATGCTAGGCCGTATTGGTATGGTGTTGGGGAATGCGACCATGGCAACCGATGCCTATGGCCGTGCTTATCGCCTAGCACCTAAAAATGAAAATGTAGTGATTGGCTATGCGGAAGTTTTGACGCGCTCTTCTGACCCAGAAGATAACCATCAAGGTGCGGAACTACTTAAAAAGCTGATTGCAGAAGACCGTACCAATGTGAAAGCGTTGAGCATTTTTGCATTCAATGCGTTTGAGCAAGAACGCTACGCTGAAGCCATTTCTGCTTGGCAAATGATGTTAAAACTATTGCCAGAGAATGACCAACGTCGCCCTATCATCGAGCGCAGTGTTGAACAAGCACTGATGATGGTACACGAAAAGAAAGGGTTGCCAGCGAAAGCGGAATAGTTAACGGCAGTCAATTACTATGACCAAAAGGGAGCAACTGCTCCCTTTTGAGGTTGTTGACAAAGCGGGATAAAAGCGTGGTTTTTCCCGCTTTGTGTTATCAGCCGAAAATCAATGAGTTGATTTTCCTAATGTATTTTCAAAACCAATTAGACTTGCTGCCAAACCTATTATGTTTGGCAGCAAGTCTAAAAAGGGAGCAACCGCTCCCTTTTATTTATCTGGTGAATAATCCATTTACTCAAATTGTGATCCTTCTCTCAACCTATCATTATTTTACCCATAATAGATTATAACGATTAATCAGGGTTATTTTATCTTATTTAATTAATGAAGCTATAAATATAACTTATTAATTTAACTTTGTTTTATTTTAAAGTTTTTATATTTATGAAATATATAATAAATAATCCGAATTATTATATTTACTTATGTACTTCCCTCTTAGTCTAAATTCCATAAAGTAAACTAATCAATTCTTATATTATTTTGATAATAATAGAAGATTTACCTTTAGTTATTCTTTTTTGGTTTTTTTTGTTTTTACTTTTATGCTTTTTGCTTTTTTTTGCTTTGCAGGGAGAACCTATGAGTACAATCACATTAATGTAACAAGGTATAAATTAGAGTAAATGCCATGAGGTAAAATGGCATGAAAGCAGAACGACATAAGAAAATAATTAATATTTTAAAAAATACTGGATCAGCCAAAGTTTCTGTTTTATCGAAAGAACTTAATGTCACTAAAGAAACCATTAGAGCAGATTTAAACTCTTTAGCAAAAAAAGGAATTATTAGCCGTTGCCATGGTGGCGCATACATCGAATTTGAAACACTAGATAAAGTTGCTAAAAAAGAAATAATTCAATTTCTTGAGTGCAATGAAAGTTTTAATGAAAGAACAGATAAGGATGATGCCGTGTTAGGTAAAGTATGTGTATTAGGTTCATTTAACGTAGATATGATTAGTTACTTACCTCGGTTACCAGAGGCAGGCGAATCATTATTATCAAATAAATTTATTTTTTCTCCTGGTGGTAAAGGGTGTAACCAAGCATTCGCAGCGAGTTATTCAGATTCACCTGTCCACTTTATTACGAAGATAGGAACAGATCAATTTAGTGAATATGCAATAAACTTCATATCGTCATCTAAAATTAAAACTTCGACCATATACCAAACTGAAAAATATCAAACGGGTACAGCATCTATATTTGTATCTGAAAATAGTGGTGAAAATATTATTTCAATATACCCAGGTTCTAATATGGATATTACTGCTGACGAAGTGAAGATTCAAAAAGATAAAATTGTAAACTCAAATATTATTCTTCTTCAGTTAGAAACGAATATTGAAGCGTTAAAGGAAATTATTGAGATTGGTAATGAATATAAGATTCCAATTATTTTAAATCCTGCGCCGTATAACGACATCGTTAATGAATTAATTGAAAAGATTGATATTTTAACCCCTAACGAAACTGAAGCAAGTCTGCTTTCTAATATTAATGTTATTGATTTAGAAAGTGCTAAAAAAGCGGCTGAAGTTATCTATCACAAAGGTGTAAAAAAAGTAGTTATTACACTCGGAAGCAAAGGCTCTATTGCATTTGATGGTAATAAGTTCATTTATTCCCCGGCTTACACTGCTGTTGTTAAGAATACGGCGGGTGCCGGCGATGCATTCAATGGGGCTCTTGCTGCATCTTTGGCGAAAGGTAAACAGTTTTCTTACGCCTTGCGCTATGCATCGGCGTTTTCATCCCTTGCTGTTGAAACAAGTAATGCTTCAGAAATGCCTGAAGATATAAATGTTATGCATCGTATTAATCAAACAACCTATTCTCAGGTTGTGACTCAATCCCCTGAATAAATTAATATTCTGAAAAGAGGAAAAAAATGAAAATTCTATTTATTGGTGAATCATGGCATATCCATATGATCCACACTAAAGGTTATGACAGCTTTACTTCAAGTAAATATGAAGAAGGTGCAACTTTCTTATTAGAATGTTTAAGAAATAAAGGCGTTGAAATTGATTATATGCCTGCACATACCGTGCAAATGACATTCCCTAAAACCGTAGAGGAATTAGAAAAGTACGATGTTGTCGTTATTAGCGATATCGGTGCCAATACTTTCTTATTACAAAATGACACTTTCTATAATATGAAAGTATTACCTAACGCACTTGGATTAATTAAACAATATGTTAGCCAAGGTGGTGGTTTATTAATGATCGGTGGTTACTTGTCATTTATGGGAATTGAAGCCAAAGCTAATTATAAAAATACATTATTAGCCGATGTATTACCGGTTGAAATGTTAGATGGTGACGACCGCGTTGAAACCCCTGAGGGAGTTTTTGCAACACCCGCTAATATAGGCCATGAATCAATTAAAAACTTTGGTAATTGGCCAATGTTTTTAGGTTATAACAAAGTTGCTGCTAAAGAAAATACACAAGTTGTTTTAAATATTGGTGAAGACCCATTATTGGTATTCGGTGAATATGACAAAGGAAAAACAGGCTGTTTTATGAGTGACTGCTCGCCACACTGGGGAAGTCGTGAGTTTATGGCTTGGGAGCATTATTCAGATATGTGGGTAAATATTCTTAAGCAAATCGCTCGTTAATTAATTCTTTAAAAGTAAAAAATCAAAATAAAGAAAATGGGTGCTGAGTTAATTCAGCACCTTGTAAGCCGATTACAAAAAATAATGACTCATAGTCAAAAATCCAAAAGGAATATTTTATGAGTGTTAAAAATTATTCTACCCCTTTTTTAATGATAGCGACGGTATTAGCCGGTATGTTATCGCCAATGCAATCCGCAGTGAATGGGCAGCTGGGTGATGTATTAAAAGATGGAAATGCGAGCGCCGTTATTTCATTTGCCAGTGGTTTGGTGGTGATGTTTTTTATCATTATTGCGAAGAAACAAACCAGACAACAATTTGCAGCAATTCCTAGCTTAATTAAAAATAAAAAAATTCCATTGTGGAATTGGTTTGCAGGCCTGTGCGGTGCGATGGTGGTGTTTTCTGAAGGCGCATCCGCGAGTGCATTAGGTATCGCAACTTTCCAAACTGCATTGATTTCTGCACTATTATTATCAGGCTTGCTGTGTGACCGTTTTGGTATTGGTATCGATGAGAAAAAACCATTCACTACCTTTCGTGTATTAGGTGCCATTTTTGCGGTTGTCGCGACGTTGTTTGTGGTTTCACCACAGTGGCATTCAAGTTCTGCCATTTATTTAGCTATTTTGCCTTTTTTAGCTGGCTTGTTAGCAGGGTGGCAACCCGCAGGTAACTCAAAAGTTGCAGAAGCAACAGGTTCAATGATGGTTTCTATTACGTGGAACTTTATTGTTGGTTTTACCGTACTGACGATAGCTCTCGTGATCCGTATGGCATTAGGTCATCTCACTTTAGATTTACCGGGTGTTTGGTGGATGTACCTAGGTGGCCCGTTAGGTTTAATGTCCATTGCATTAATGGCAATCTTAGTCCGCGGCTTAGGTTTGTTGATGCTCGGTGTTGCTTCAACGGCAGGGCAGTTATTGGGTTCGGTACTGATTGACTTATTGCTACCGTCTTTGGGCAATACCGTGTACTTAGTGACTATTATTGGAACAGTATTTGCTTTAGTCGGCGCAATTATTACGACCATTCCTGAGTTTAGAGAAGCCAAAGCGACAAAAGCCGCAGGAGTATAAAATGAAAGGTTATATCCAAACGGTGACAGGGCCCGTTAAAAAAGAAGATATGGGACTGACATTACCACATGAACATCTGTTTAATGATTTATCAACGGTTGTCGATGAGCCATTTTATGACTTCTCACATGTGTTGGTTGATAAAAAAGTCAGTGCTGATATTCAATGGGGACTGAAGCACGACCCATATTGCTGCTGTGACAATATGGATAAAAAGCCAATCGAAGATGTGATTTATGAAGTCAATAATTTTAAGGAACTTGGTGGTAAAACATTGGTAGATGCTACAGGTTCCAAAGCGATTGGCCGTGATGTACATCAATTGCGCGAAGTTGCCATTAAAACGGGTATTAATGTGGTTGCTTCTTCTGGCCTGTATATTGAAAAGTTTGAAGGAGACCGGTTAGTCAATGATATCGATGCTATGGCTAAAATGATTGATGATGAGCTCAATGTAGGCATTGATGGAACGGATATTTGTGCAGGAATGATTGGTGAAATCGGGGTATCTCCTTTTTTTACTGATGGTGAAAAGAATAGCCTAAGAGCGGCATCAGTAGCGCAACTGGCTAATGACCATGTTTCAATGAATATTCATATGCCTGGTTGGCAACGTCGAGGAGATGAGGTTCTCGATATTTTAATCAAAGAAATGGGTGTTAATCCCGCTAAAATTTCATTGGCACACTCAGACCCGTCAGGTAAAGATTTTGACTATCAACGCCGTATGCTTGATAGAGGTGTTTGGCTTGAGTTTGACATGATTGGTCTAGATATTTCATTTCCAAAAGAAGGTGTTGCACCAACAGTAACAGAAACTGCGGATGCGGTTTGTAAACTGATTGAGATGGGGTATGGGGCACAAATCGTGTTGAGTCATGATGTTTTTCTCAAACAAATGTGGGCAAAAAATGGGGGTAATGGCTGGGGGTTTGTACCCAATGTTTTTCTCTCGTTATTGGCCAAAAAAGGGGTGGATAAATCGATGATTAACCGCCTTTGTATTGATAACCCTGCAAACTTATTAGCATAGAATACCCTTTGTTATTTTTAGAATTCTTTGGATGGAAAATTAGTAGCAATCACTTGTGGTTGCTACTTTTTTATGGCGCCTTTAAAACAGTTTGCTGACTTAGAGAAATGTACCTAATACTATAAATCAGTCAATTGATTGATTTTTCAATGGGTTTGTATTGATGATAGATAATCAATTTTATCAATAAAGTTCATCTTAAATTAACATTTTCGGTAAATATCAATAACAATGGGTATCTAAATAAGATACAATTCTGCGCTATAAATTCGTACTCAGATGACGGAAAAACGTTGCACCTGCGCACTTCAATCAGACAATTTGCTGCCTATCTTGCACTATTGGCTGTGGTTATGCTGTTTATCGCTCCATTGTTCTCTAAATCGATGAGGCTGATGGAACACTGCGTGAGCACTAACCCTAATAGTACAATTGAGCATTCATCAATGGCAGGCCATTCGATGCACTCGCATCAAGGTATGCTGATGCCTGAAAATTGTGACGTTTCTGCACCAATGAATCACATGTTAATGACGGGGATTGGGCAATCTCCGATGGAAGACATTGCATGTGGTTACTGCCAATTATTGATCCACTTCCCATTTCTTATCTTATTTATTGCCGTAGTTATTCGGCAATTAGCGACACTGGCACTATTTATTCCTTTTGAACGTAGTGTTCACATTTGGTTATTTAGACCATGGTCATTACACCTTGCTCGAGCCCCGCCTATTTCCTGATGTCTTAGCATTGTAAATATTACAAATCAATTTATTGCTATTTTGCCTTCACTGGGCAAAACGCGTTCGCTCGCCTTGAATTTCTTTGCTTATTAAGCAATTTATCTGTGGGAGCTGAAATGTGTTTGCAGCCTAAAAGATGAAGGTAGCATCTTCCTTTTCTAAGAAACAGGTGAAAAATGAATACACACGTTTTTAAAGTGGCTCCTATTGCGACACTGGTAATTAGTGCGATTTTTACGGCATCAACATTAGCGAAAAATGAAGTTAATCAAAGCCCTATTTCTGAAAACTCAGTAATGATTGTGACGGCGCCTGTTGATTCGCCATTAACAATCACCACGTCGCCAAAGACACCAAGGCAGCCAGTCCCTGCAAGTGATGGTTCTGATTACCTCAAAACCATTCCTGGTTTTTCACAAATACGTAATGGTGGAACTAACGGTGATCCGGTTTTTCGTGGCATGTTCGGCTCTCGTTTGCGTATTTTAACTAATGATAGTGAAATGTTAGGTGCGTGTCCTTCTCGTATGGATGCGCCGACTTCTTATATTTCACCTGAAAACTTTGATGTACTGAATATGATTAAAGGCCCGCAAACTGTTTTATGGGGGCCAGGAAATTCTGCTGGAACAATCCGTTTTGAGCGCGAAAAGCCGCTATTTACTGAAGCGGGTATTAAAGGCAACGCAAGTGCCTTAACAGCATCTAATGAGCGTTGGGATGGCAATGCAGATATCAGTTTAGGTAATGAAACGGGGTATATTCGTGTCATTGGTAATAAATCACGTTCAAATGATTATAAAGATGGCAATGGTGATAAGGTTCCTTCGAAGTGGGATAAGTGGAATGCAGATATTGCTGTTGGCTGGACGCCTGATGAATACACATTATTAGAACTGACCGCCGGTAAAGGTGATGGGGAAGCTCGCTATGCGGGGAGAGGAATGGATGGGTCTCAATTTAAACGCGAAAGCTTAGGCTTGCGCTTTGAAAAGAGTAATATCGGCGAGGTATTTGATAAAATTGAGGCTAATATTTACTACAATTATGCCGACCATATTATGGATAACTACTCGCTTCGCTCTCCATTAGGCGGTGGAATGAGCGGTGGCCATATGGGGCATGGAGGCCACGGTATGATGAATATGCCAATGAAAATGCGTGTTGATCGCGAAACCATGGGTGGCCGTACCATGGGAACATGGTTGTGGAAAGATTATGAACTGCGTGCAGGGGCTGACATGCAGACTAATAAACATCGTAAAAACAATAATAATAGCTGGAAAAAAGATGCACAATTCCAAGACTATGGTGTTTTTAGTGAATTAACTTGGCATGCGACTGAACAAGGCAAAGTGGTCAGTGGAGCTCGTTTAGATCGCGTGATAGTTGAAAATAATACAGAAGTAGGTTCTTCAGGGCGTAATACGGTGATGCCAGCGGGCTTTGCGCGTTATGAGCATTCATTATCTGGCACGCCTATTATGCTATATGCAGGTGTCGGCTATACCGAACGCTTTCCGGATTATTGGGAGCTGTTCTCGCCTAAACTCGGCCCAGATGGTAGCAATAATGTGTTTGATAAGCTAAAAACAGAAAAAACGACTCAGTTAGATATTGGTGCTAAATATAGTCATGAAGATACCAATGCCTGGGTTTCTGCTTATGTGGGGCATGTTGATGACTTTATTCTCTTCCGCTATAGCGCAACAAACCCAAGAATGAGTCAGGTTGAAAATGTGAATGCGTTAATCATGGGGGGCGAGCTCGGTGTAGCACAAAAACTCAGTGATGAATGGAAAGCAGATGCAAGCCTGGCTTATTCGTGGGGAGAAAATCGCACAGATGGAAAGGCATTACCGCAGATGCCACCGTTGGAAAGCCGTTTTGGCTTATCATGGGAAAAAGGCGATTGGACCACGACAGGTTTAGTACGCGTTGTTAGCCGCCAAAATCGCGTTGCTATAAACGATGGTAATGTGGTGGGTAAAGACTTTAGTAAAAGTGCAGGTTTTACGATTTTTTCATTAAATACAGCATATACAATTAATGAAAACATGAAGTTAAGCGCAGGCGTTGATAACCTGTTCGACAAAACCTACAGTGAGCACCTTAACTTAGCTGGAAATAGCGGTTTTGGTTATTCATCCAATGTGCCAGTAAATGAACCAGGAAGAAATTTCTGGGCAAAAATTAATGTGACATTTTAATTATTAGATAAACAACCCGTACAGTTTCCGTATGGGTTGTTTGCTATTTATTAAATAATAACAGGAATATAGTAATTTAGCTCTTGAATAAAATTTCGTGAGTCATTCACGAACGCTTCATAAGAGGGCTTCGATTTCAGGACATATTGTTCTACATCTGGTCCTTCGCCACGGACGATGTCCATTTCAGCAAGTACCTTCCCATAAGCAGTATAAATAATATCATTGTAATCTATACCATGAAGGCTACTGGTTATCTTGATTTCTAAATAATTACCTGCAGGTAATTGTAAATGGGTTGTCTGGGGAAGTGCAATCTCTACATCTTGTTCATCTAGAGCCGTGGTATATAGGAAATGGCCTTCTGCATTCGCACTTTGGTCTACACCATGAATTGCATATAAATGCTGAGTGACATAAGGGTTTTTATCGAAAAAAGCTTTCCAATAGTATCGGCGTAGCTCATCCGTTTTTAGGTTCCACTCATTAATATCTTTAGTGTAACGATGTTTAGTGCCGAGTAAATTAATGGCTGGTAATTGAGTCAATTTAACTCGAACATTTAACTCTTTACTTTCTCGTAGAGGTAAACAGAACCCTTCAATCTTCCAACCTTCGCGTTTTCGATATTCAGAAGGCGTGAGATTAAATTGCTTTTTAAACGCGCGGCAAAAAGTTTGTTGTGAGTCAAAACGGTACCTCAGAGAAATATCCATTATGCTGTCATTTGTTAGTCGTAATGCGACAGCAGAACAAGAAAGGCGTCTTGCTCGGATATAGGAACCAAGCGCGAGCCCTGTTTGGTTCTTAAACAGGCGCTGAAAGTGCCATTTGGTGTATCCTGATTTATCGGCAACAGTATCTAGGGATAGGCGAGATTCTAAATTTTGTTCTATCCAGAGAATGATTTCCCTGATAACACTTTCTTGTAGCATGATTTTCCTTTCAGGTCTCTTTTACTTACCAAAAAAAAATAAGCCATAAAATACATCAAGGTTATGACAGGTAAGTATTCATAGGTGCTCGTAATATGATACCACGCCAACTGACAATTTTATTAAAAAGATGTGAAGTTAAGTAAGTTTTGGGGAGTAAAAAAGTAGGAATATTACCTAAATACACCTATTTAGAGTTTGTGTAATTTATCTAATTTTTACATATTGCAGTATGGACTGAAAGTAATGAACATGGCATAAATAGGGTGAAGTAATTTTATTTTTATCGAAAACAGCCTGTTGAAGTAATCTATTTTGGAGGCTCAATATAAGAGGTGTGTAATGTAAGCTATTAATCTGAAAAGGTCATTTAGTATTATAAGCATAATATGAAATATTTTGCTTTATCGTCTAAATTTAATGTTGTAATTCCGACTAATAAATAAAAAAAAACGTCTTTTTTTATGATGTGAAAAAATTCAATTTATTATAATTATCTTCTGGAAACTTATTGATACGCATGAATACAAATTGTCACTAATTTCTTAAGGTTATAACATTAAATCAAGCAAGATAGTTTTATCTAACTGAAGAGCTAAGCTAGAATTTTAGTTAACTTGAAAATACAACTTTTAGTCGTCGACTGATAATAATGTAAATTTAACTATTGATGGTGAGATTAAATAATGTGACCAGCTTCACGAGTTAAATGTAATGATGAAAATCATCTAGCCTTTTTATATCAGTAAGTTAGCTAATGTTTTGGTTTTTTAAATCATAAATGAATGGTCTTTAAATGACTTATTTAATTAGGGTTTTATTATTTTAAGTCAATTTATAAATTTATGGTTGGTGATAATTTACGCGCCGGTTAATTATATTAATTTTAATATTTAGTAGAGGTTATTATGGGGAAAGAAAGTATTGCTAAAATGCTAGGGATAAAAATCCGAAAACAACGAGAAAACCATAAAATATCGATAGAAAGAATGGCGAGTTTAATCGGTGTAACAGAAGAAGAAATGAATCGATTTGAGACAGGAGAGAGTTGTATTGATGTTGATTCATTATTCCAATTTGCATACCTCTTCAATGTTGACCCGGCTTCTTTTTTATATGGGATTGTCAATGTAAATAGTGGAACGTGTAGGTTAATACACTGATTATAAGTAATTTGATTATGTTACATTAAATTTTAGAGTATTATTATATAACCTACTAATATAATAATGTGTTCTGTTTCTATCAGAATAATCTTTATATTTTATGGTAATCAAATATATCCATAGATATTTAACTGTTTTATTACTTTATCTGTTAGCTCATTAGCGCGGCTCCATTGATTAATCTTAGCTAATTTTGTATTACTACTGAGCCTTAAAACAAATTGGTCAAGTTGCTTTACAATGAAATTATCTTGATTAACCTCTTGATATTTTTCATTAAAAGAAAATTTTTTCTCTACCTCATAGCGGTTATTGCACTGCTTCAATGATAGTTTGTCTGAGATCTTTCCTGTATTAAAAAAGATTTCAAATGAAACCAATAAACCGTTTTCTTGGCGTAAATTAATTATTAAGACGTCGCCATCGGCTCTTTGATTGAAGGGATGCGAGAACTGAATAGAAGGAAGTGAAAGGACAAAATCAGGCATTAGTGATAACAATAATTCTATGCTCTTTGTGATGGTGTTTCGTAATATATTGAATGGTAGTTGGTTTTCTGGCTCTACTATTCGGTGTGTTGTGATACGTAATAACCCTGTTTCGCTACCATGTTTAGGCATTAAAGATGCTTTTATTTGATTGAACTGGTTATCAGAGCTCAAAGGTTGGTTGTAGTCAATAAATACGTCATGGCGCATGGCTTGCTTTAATACTTCATTCAGTTCGCTTTCACTAAAGTTAGGGATATCATTCAATAGAACATCTTTTCCAGCAGTTACCGCTGTCTGAATAGCAAACTTTAGTAATTCATCACTACAAGTGGATGTCACTATGATGCAATCAACGTCATCATTGTTGATTAGCGCTTCTATTTTTTTCTTTTGGCACATGAAGTCAGTCATAGAAGGAAGAGATGGGGACAAATGGCAAATTGACTTTAGCTCACTATGATGGGTGCAGCATTTTATCGCATTTATATAAAGTTGGTTATAAGGTGCAGTGCCGATTAAACCAATACCAGAACGATTAATTGACGTGACAGAATGCTGTTCTTCAAGTAAACGCAGGTGGCCGAGTAAATAAAGAAAGTGTGTATTTAACATGCTTAGCCCTTATTCTTGGTTTATCTAACACGCGATATAATTCCAACATAACAGGGTGAAATAATAATTTCATTTTATTGTTATTTTAGAACTTGTATTTTCTGATGGGATTCACAAATTAAAGAAAAAGATGAAACTTAATTAGTATTCAATAATGACGTTTATGTTAATCAGGGAAAAGGTAGGAAGGGGCTCTGAATTAATGGAGGTGTTTAATTACAGAGCCGTATAACTAGACTAAGCTGCTGCCTTGACGATAGGCTAATGCAACGGTTAGTGATTGTGCTAAACATAAGGTGGCTGACTGCGAACGAAATGCATCTACTTGGGCTTCTTTGATAACAAAACAAACATCACTGAAACTTGCCAATGGGCTGATTTGACTATCAGTAATCACGATTTGCTGTGCACCCGCTTGAGCCGCTTTCTCACTTACCATGACAGTTTCTGAGGCGTAAGGTGTGAAACTGATTGAAATTACAACGTCGTTTTCACTGATCCGACTGATCTGCTCTTTGAACATTCCGCCAAGCCCATCAATAAGGACTGGACGGCATTCCAAATGGCTAAGTGCGTAACTTAAATATGTTGCAACGCTGAATGAACGACGCAAACCGATAATGTAGATATTCTGTGCATTCGCTAAAAGTGATACGGCTTTTTCAATATCTTCAGCAGGGGTTCTGGCTGCCATTTGTTGTAACGCTTGGGCGTTAGAATGAGCGAACTCCTTCAAAATTTGTGAGGGGTCATCACTCAGTTCTTGGGAACCATCCATTTCACGAAACATACGGGCTCTATCTGTGTAGCTGGCCGTTTCTTCCACAAGGTTCATACGAAACAATTGTTTCATTTCATTAAACCCACTGAAATTAAAAGCATTTGCAAAGCGGATCAGCGTCGAAGGCGGAACCTTAGCTTCCTTTGCAATGACGGCAACGGTATCAAATGCGACACTATTCGTATTATCTAATACATAGCGTGCCACTTGCTGTAACCGTTTACTTAGTTCGTCATATCGCGAGCGAACTTGCTCTTGAAACTCATTTAAATTTGATGCACTTGACATATAACCTCCAGAATTTGGCTCTAATTGTAGTTGTTTTACAGCGTTAGTCGAATCTTTTTGAAACACTTAGTTCATATTTAAAAATTTTCTTTTTTTAGGATCGTGAAATAATTTGAATTTGGGATAATAAATTGAACAGCTTACATCAATTTGCTCTCTTATTTTCTTGATTGAAACAAGGCCATGTTTAGCTCAATACAACGGCAAAATAGCCAATAAATAGGTGATGGACATAAGTTTAGGATTGGTATTTTTTTAGTCGCGATTAAAATTTCACAAAAACTTTGTCTAGATCACATAAATTGAATGTTATTTCAAATTTAGTTGTAAATGAAATAAATATTTCATATACATTGAGTAACAAGGTAACTCTGTCAGCTAAAGAGAGGCAACATGGAACAGATTCATAATTTCATTGGTGGTGAAATAGTATCCAGCAAAAGTGGGCGTTTTGCGCCTGTATTCAACCCGGCAACGGGGGAGCAAATTGCTCAAGTTGTACTCAGCAGTGCCGATGAAACAAAAAAAGCCATTGAGATTGCGAATAAAGCATTCCCTAAATGGTCAAAACTATCTCCCCTAAAACGTTCTCGGGTTTTATTCAAATTTAAAGCTTTACTTGAAGAGAATATGGATGAGCTGGCGCGTTTAATTTCAAGAGAACACGGTAAAGTTTTTTCTGATGCGGTAGGTGAATTAACCAGAGGTTTGGAAGTCGTTGAATTTGCATGCGGTATTCCTCACTTACAAAAAGGTGAGCACTCAGCCAATGTTGCTACAGGTGTTGATAGCCACTCATTAATGCAGCCTTTGGGTGTTTGTGCGGGGATCACGCCATTTAATTTTCCAGCAATGGTACCGATGTGGATGTTCCCAGTAGCTATTGCAACAGGTAATACCTTTGTTTTAAAACCATCAGAAAAAGATCCTTCATTAGCATTAGCATTAGCTAGATTATTAAAAGAAGCTGGCTTACCTGATGGCGTATTTAATGTTGTTCAAGGGGACAAAGAATCCGTTGATGTGCTTTTAACTGCACCAGAAGTTCAAGCCGTTAGTTTTGTTGGCTCAACGCCTATTGCTGAATATATTTACACGACGGCATCCGCTCATGGTAAGCGTTGCCAAGCACTCGGTGGAGCGAAAAACCATTGTATCTTAATGCCTGATGCAGACATGGGGCAGGCAGCTAATGCTATTATGGGCGCTGCGTTTGGTGCTGCAGGTGAACGTTGCATGGCATTATCCGTCGTCTTAGCTGTCGGTGATGAAACGGCAGATGCGCTCATTGCTAACCTGAAAGGCCAAATTGCCAAAATGTCCGTGGGTCCTGGTATTACTGACGGTAAAGAAAATGACATGGGACCTGTGATTTCCACGCAACATAAAGCCAAAATCTGTGACTATATTACCAGTGGCGAAAAACAAGGTGCGACGTTATTGGTCGATGGCCGTGATTTTAAAGTGAAAGGCTTCGAAAATGGTTATTTTGTAGGGCCAACATTATTTGATAATGTCACGCCTGAAATGGACATTTATCAAGAAGAAATTTTTGGGCCTGTATTAGCCGTAGTGCGAGTTCCAGACTTTGAAACGGGTTTGAAACTGATTAACCAACATGAATATGGTAATGGAACGGCTATTTTCACCCGTGATGGTGAAACAGCGCGCGAATTCCAAGAAAATGTTCAAGCGGGAATGGTCGGAATTAACATACCTATTCCAGTACCGATGGCATTCCACAGTTTTGGTGGTTGGAAACGGTCTATTTTTGGTCCATTAAATGTACATGGAAATGACGGTGTTCGTTTCTATACTCGCATGAAAACAGTCACTAGCCGTTGGCCTGCCAGTGTTCGCTTAGAGCACCATGAAAGTAGTTTCACAATGCCAACCATGGAATAAACGGAGACCCGTATGAATAAGCAGAAAATGACGACCGCTCAGGCGTTGGTTAAATTTTTAAACCAACAATACGTTGATGTTGATGGTGAGCAATATCCGTTTATTCAGGGAGTATTTACGATTTTTGGCCATGGTAATGTTGTGGGTTTAGGTCAGGCGCTTGAAGAAGCGCCTGGTCATCTACGCGTTTATCAAGGATGTAATGAGCAAGGTATGGCGCACATTGCGACGGGTTTTGCTAAACAAAAAAAACGTAAACAAATTTTTGCTGTGACATCTTCAGTCGGCCCCGGTGCCGCAAATATGATTACCGCAGCAGCAACGGCAACTGCCAATCGTATTCCATTATTATTGTTGCCAGGGGATACCTTTGCGACTCGTCAGCCCGACCCAGTACTGCAGCAAGTCGAACAATACGGTGATGGGACTATCAGTACTAATGATTGTTTTCGCCCGGTTTCACGTTATTGGGATAGGGTTTCACGGCCTGAACAACTGATGGCGGCGATGGTTAATGCCATGCGAGTGTTAACTGACCCTGCGGATACTGGCGCGGTAACCATTTGCCTACCTCAAGATGTTCAAGGCGAGGCGTGGGATTACCCCGATTATTTTTTCCAAAAACGCATCCATCGTATTGAACGTAGACCACCGACAACGGTGAGTATCGAAGAAGCCGTAAATTTAATTCGTGGCAAGAAAAAACCATTGCTCATCTGTGGTGGTGGGGTACGTTATTCCGAAGCTCACGACGCATTTTTGCAATTTGCGGAAGATTACCGTATTCCATTTGGCGAAACTCAAGCAGGTAAAAGTGCCATCGTTGCTAGTCATCCCTTGAATATGGGCGGAATTGGTACAACAGGTGGGTTAGCGGCAAATTTGTTGGCTAAAGAAACCGACTTAGTGATTGGTGTGGGAACACGTTTTACGGATTTTACCACCGCCTCTAAGTCGTTATTTAGTCATCCGAATGTGATGTTCTTAAATATCAATGTTGCGGAGTTTGATGCAAGTAAGTTAGATGCATTGAAAGTGGTCGCAGATGCCAAAGAAGCGTTACAAGCACTGAGTGTAAAATTGAAAGATTCTCACTATGAAGCTCAGTGGGGGGATGAAATTCAGCAGGCTAAACAACAGTGGAAAAATGAGCTGGAGCGCTTGTTTAGTATACAGTATCGGCCATTAGATTTTGTCCCTGAAATTGCAGGCCATCTTGATGACAAGCTTGAAGAGTACCGTAAAACGCTTGGTACAGAATTGGCGCAAACACGGGTGCTAGGCTTGATGCAGCAATACATGGAAGACGATGCCATTATTGTCGGGGCTGCAGGTTCATTACCGGGTGATTTACAACGTATTTGGCTACCAAAACAACGGGATACATACCACCTTGAATATGGCTATTCATGCATGGGGTACGAAATTGCCGCTGCTGTCGGAGCTAAAATTGCTGCGCCAAAACAACCTGTTTATGCGATGGTCGGAGATGGCTCTTATTTAATGCTACACAGTGAGCTGCAAACTGCGATTCAGGAGAATATTAAGATCACCATCTTATTGTTTGATAACGCGGGATTCGGCTGTATTAATAATCTGCAGATGAGCCAAGGCATGGGAAGTTTTGGTACAGAGAACCGGCATCGAAACCCACAGACGGGGTTGATGGATGGGCCGTTAGTGAAGGTCGATTTTGCTAAAAACGCAGAAAGCTATGGCTGTAAAAGTTATCGGGTACATGATGAGGAACAATTGATTGCTGCACTGAAAGACGCGAAGTCCCATTCGGGCTGTGTATTGATTGATATTAAAGTACTTCCGAAAACAATGACCGATGGTTATGAAGCTTGGTGGCGCACAGGAACGGCTCAAGTTTCTAAAAAGCCTCAAATAGTTGCTTCCGCTGAAAAAATTAAAGAGATGGTTGAACATAAAGTTCGTCTTTATTAATCAACATATTGCGCTAGTGCCTTATAGTGTCAAAATAACTCGACGGTGTTTTACCGTCGAGGAATGTTTTTCGTTTTCTTAATGAGTCAGATGTGTAACTAAGTAGGGTAGTTACTGGAAACTTAGCAGGGATTGCTTTGGTTTTTATTTGCATAGTGGTTATCACTTGCCGTTCTATATTCGTCATACTTCAAGTTAAATGGGGATAGCGTTACGCTCATCGCCAACACAACTCGAATCATTTTGGATTATATACCCAGCTTTGGCTGGGTTTTTTTATGGTTTTTATAGTTTGAAAATTTATTTATTGAAATATATGTTTTATTGCGAGGTAGGGAAAGAACAAAAAAGAAGTTATGGAAATTTAATATGCCAACAAACACAGACTTTATTGTTAAATGCTATTCGCTTGCATTGTCAATTTGTGATCTGAATAACACTAAAAATACACTTTAATATAACATTTGTTATCTAGAGCCCAAAAATATAATTTTCAAAAAATTATAAATTGAAATGAACGTTTTATTTGGTATATTCCGTAATATCCAAATAGTGGATTTAAGGTATCAAGGAGCATTTGAATGTTCAATATAGCACTATTCGGCGCAGGACGTATCGGACAGGTTCATGCTGTTAATATTGCCGGCCATAAAGAAACCAAACTTTATTCTGTCATCGACCCTTATCAACCGAATGCGGTTGCCTTGGCTGAAAAATACCAAGCAAAAGTACAGACGACAGAAGAAGCAATGCAAGACCCTAATATACAAGGGGTTTTAATCGCTTCAGCCACAGATACTCACGCTGATTTAATCGAACTCGCAGCCAAACATAAAAAAGTGATCTTCTGTGAAAAGCCTGTTCATCTCGACCTTGAGCGTGTGAAACAGTGTTTAAAAAGCGTGAAAGAACATGATGTTCCACTGTTTATTGGTTTTAATCGTCGCTATGACCCTCAATTTCGCCATTTGAAAAATTTATTCCAACAAGGCGCTATTGGTAAAGCAGAATCTTTGATTATCACGTCTCGTGATCCGTCACCACCACCTGCGGAATACGTCAAAGTCTCCGGTGGTATGTTCAGAGATATGACGATTCATGATTTTGATATGGCGCGCTTTATGATTGGCGAAGAGCCTTGCTCTGTCTACGCACAAGGCAGCAATGTTGTTGACCCTGCTATCGGTCAAGCAGGTGATATTGATACCGCGTTTATTATCTTAAAATTCCCATCTGGCGCAATGGCGACCATTTCTAACAGCCGTCGTTCAGGTTACGGTTATGACCAACGCATTGAATTACATGGTGAAAAAGGCTTATTAACGGCAGGTAACATTAAAGAGAATAGTGTTGCGCTGTTAAGTGAAGTTGGATGCTTATCCGCCAAGCCAGAGTATTTCTTTTTACAACGTTACCATGAAGCATACCAAGCAGAGTGGCAGCATTTTGTTGATATCTTAGCAGGCCGTGCGGAATCTGAAACGACAGGTACCGATGGTGAATTGGCTTTATATCTTGCAGACAAAGCGCTGGAATCATTAAAAACAGGTAAAGAAGTTAAATTGTAATTAATACGGTAATACTATTTAACTTAATTATAGACTTGCGGTTAAAAATCTATTTTTGGCCGCAATAGTAAATATATTCATTTATCAATGAGTATATAAAATACTGACCTTACTTTTATTTAATACTCTTTAGGCTTTCAATATTCTGAGATTAATTGAGGCTTTTTATAATCTTACTTTCTTTAATTTAACTGATGTATTTATCGTTTTAAATTCGTGAAAACTATTTTCAAAGAGTTTATCGATCAGGCCTAAAGCTAGCAAAGTAGCGATTCAAACCAGAGTGCCAGAAACTTATTTCATTATTTAACATTTAACATTAAACATTTATTTAAATATTGAAAAATTGTTTTTTTGGTAAGACATAATGATTCAAATAATAAGGTAATAATATGTCATTAATCATGAATCTCAATCAACAACAGAGAAAAAGGTTGCACCAAATAACCTTGGTTGCAACCTTTGGTGGATTACTATTTGGTTATGATACTGGCGTCATTAACGGTGCATTTTCATCACTGAAAGAAAATATGGGCTTAACACCAACCACGGAAGGGTTGGTAATGAGCGTCCTATTAGTGGGCGCGGCATTAGGCAGTGTTTGTGGTGGACGTGTAGCAGACTTTGTCGGGCGCCGTACTTATTTGCTTTACCTCTCATTTCTGTTTTTATTTGGGGCATTTTTATCTGCGGCGGCTCCAAACATTGAAGTTCTTCTTATTGCTCGGTTTATATTGGGGTTTGCGGTGGGCGGGGCTTCAGTGACAGCACCGACATTTATTTCGGAAGTGGCCCCGACTGAAATGCGGGGAAAACTTACCGGACTCAATGAAGTTGCTATTGTTATCGGGCAGCTAGCGGCATTTGCTATCAATGCGATTATCGGTTCTATTTGGGGTCATCTACCGGATGTCTGGCGTTATATGTTGTTAGTGCAGGCGGTACCTGCATTGTGCCTATTATTTGGTATGTGGAAAGCACCTGAAAGCCCACGCTGGCTAATGAGTAAAAACCGTCGTGAAGAAGCGCTGAAAATTTTAAAGCAAATTCGCCCTGAAAAACGTGCTATTCAAGAATATGAAGATATCGTGACCTTATTAGATGTTGAAGCTGCGGAAGCTAAACGTCATCCGAATGCCAATAAACAAAATTTAGCGTTAATTTTTAATACGCCTTGGATTTTTAAATTGGTATTAATTGGGATGGTGTGGGCGGCATTACAGCAAACGACTGGGGTTAACGTTATTATGTATTATGGTACAGAAATTCTCAAAACAGCGGGTTTTTCTGAACAAACTTCTTTAGTTTTCAACGTATTAAATGGTGTTTTTTCTGTTGGTGGTATGGTGATAGGGGTACTATTCCTTGTTGACCGATTTAAACGTAAGACACTGATTGTTGGTGGTTTTGCTCTAATGGCATCATTACACTTATTAATTGCAGCAACAGACTACTTCTTAACCGGGGATGTTAAAGCAACATTAATTTGGTTACTTGGCGCGGTGTTTGTTGGGGTTATGCAAGGAACAATGGGCTTTTTAACTTGGGTAGTACTTGCAGAGCTATTTCCACTTAAAATCCGCGGGTTATCTATGGGGATCTCAGTCTTCTTTATGTGGATTATGAATGCGATTGTGAGTTATTTATTCCCTGTATTACAAGCAGAACTTGGTTTAGGTCCAGTATTCTTAATTTTTGCGGTAATAAACTACTTAGCTATCGTTTTTGTGGTGAAGTTATTACCAGAAACATCAAACAAATCATTAGAGCAATTAGAAGAAGAGCTCTCATCAATGTAATTATTACTTATTGGTGGTGTGAATATACCTAATTAACTTAATCGAGGGTTGGATATGATAGAACAACTAACCACAAGTAATTTGCATTTAGGTTGTCAGGCAAGAAATAAAGCTGAAGTACTCAACATGGTGGGTACGGAATTTAAAAATAAAGGTTATGTTGATAGGGATTGTGTACATTTCTTAACGGAAAGGGAACAACAAATATCAACATTCTTGGGGAATGGTATTACGTTGCCACATCTACCTAAGTCCGCCAATGATATTATCTTGCATACTGGTGTTGAAATTTTTCAATTCCCTGACGGGGTGATATGGGACCGGACCAATGTGATGTTTATCGCAATAGGCGTGATCGCAAAGTCAAGAGAACATATTGATGTACTTAGGGAAATTGCATTGATTTTCAGTGATGAGTTTATTGCCAATGCATTGTCTTTGACGTCAAGTAAAGAAGAATTTTTAAGCATTCTTCATCGCTAGTTTTGGGGGTTGAAGATAGTATGGGATCTTTACCTGATCCCATACTCAATAAATTTCATCTTTAGTTATTCTATTTCATTTCATTCCACGTCATGACGCTTCTATTGTTTTTCCCTTCTGTAAATTTAATATTTATTTTCTTATATATTAATTAATTACATTAAAAATTCACGTTAGATCACATAATGAAATTAATATTCCCAACAATATTGAAAATGAAACGAATGTTCCGTATAACATGATTATTGAAATAAAAATCTGGAACAAGTATTAGGCCAGCCATTGTGTTACAGAAAATGAGCGAGAGGTAGAACAGATGAAAGAGATCCGTATCGGGATGATAGGTACTGGCTATATAGGACGAGCTCATGCCATTGCTTATGCACAAGCAGCAACCGTTTTTCCATTACAGGGGAAATTGGTTCGTGAAATGATAGCAGAAATTACCCCTGAGTTAGCACAGACCCGAGCTCAGGAAATGGGATTTAATCGTGCAACCGATGACTGGCGAAAATTAGTTGCAGATCCAAATATTGACGTGGTGGATATTTGTTCGCCTAATTTCCTGCACAAAGAAATGGCAATGGAGGCAATTAAGCACGGTAAACACGTTTATTGCGAAAAACCATTAGCGCTCAATTCTGAAGATGCCAAAGAAATGGTCGAAGCGGCTAAAAAGGCGGGTGTCTTAACGTTAGTGGGTTTTAACTATATGAAAAACCCTACCTCTCAACTAGCCAAAGAGATCATTGCAAATGGCGAAATTGGAGAAGTTATCCATTTTTATGGCACCCATAATGAAGATTATATGGCTGACCCTAGCGCGCCGATTCACTGGCATTGTTTTAAAGAAAAAGCTGGCCTAGGTGCTCTGGGCGATTTATCTGCACATATTATTAATATGGCGCAATTCCTCGTAGGGGATATTGAAACCGTTTGTGGTGATATGGAAATCGTCATTAAACAGCGCCCAGAAAAATCGGGTTCAGCCGTTATGGTTATGGTTGAAAATGAAGATCAGGCGCATGCCATGGTGCGTTTTGCTGGTGGCGCAATGGGTGTCATAGAAACTTCACGAATCGCAGCTGGCCGTAAAATGGGGCTAACCTATGTGGTGACTGGCACCAAAGGAACACTGTCTTTCACCCAAGAAAGAATGGCAGAGCTAAAGCTCTATCGTCATGATGAACCTAGTAATCGTCAAGGTTTTAAAACCATTTTTGTGGGGCCAGAGCACCCGGATTATGCGCCATTTTGTAATGGTGCAGGCCATGGTATTGGCTTTAATGACCAAAAAACAGTTGAAGTGCGTGATTTAATTGATGGCGTTGCAACAGGGCAGCCAATGTGGCCTGATTTTGAAGAGGGCTGGAAAGTATCACGAATATTAGACGCGATAGCACGTTCATATGATGAACAACGTTGGGTTAACGTTAAAGAAATCAATTAATTCTGTTGTAGTTAAGGGGTAATTAATGGATAAGCAGAAGAAGTTAGATGTTATCTGTATGGGCCGTATTGCCGTTGACCTGTACGGACAACAGATAGGTTCTCGTTTAGAAGATGTGAGTTCGTTTGCCAAATATTTAGGCGGCTCTTCTGGAAACGTGGCATTCGGCACTGCAATACAAGGATTAAAATCGTCAATGCTTGCCCGTGTGGGGGATGAGCACATGGGACGCTTTTTACGTGAGGAATTACAGCGGGTAGGCTGTGATACCAGCCATCTTATTACAGACAAAGACAGATTAACGGCATTAGTTATCTTAGGGATCAAAGATCAGGATACTTTCCCATTAATTTTCTATCGTGATAACTGTGCAGATATGGCGATTACGCCAAATGATTTTACGGAAGAATATATTGCATCCGCACGTTGCTTGGCAATTACAGGAACGCATTTATCGAATCCGAAAACCCGCGCGGCCGTATTGAAAGCGTTGGAATATGCTAAACGTAATAACGTCAAAACAGCCATTGATATCGATTATCGCCCAGTCTTATGGGGGCTGACCTCTTTGGGGGACGGAGAAACGCGCTTTATTGCTTCTGATAGCGTGACTGCGCAGCTACAAGAAGTATTATCGCAGTTTGACCTGATTGTTGGTACCGAAGAAGAGTTCCACATTGCTGGTGGCACAACGGATACCGTTCAAGCCCTTAAAAATATCCGTCAATTAACGGATGCAGAACTAGTATGCAAACGTGGCTCTCTGGGATGCTCTGTATTTAGCGGTGCGATCCCAGAAACATTGGATGAAGGGATCACTGTTCATGGTGTGAGAGTTGAAGTACTTAACGTATTAGGTGCTGGCGATGCATTTATGTCTGGTTTACTACGCGGTTATTTAAACGGTGATGGTTGGGAAAAAGCCTGTGCTTATGCGAACGCTTGTGGGGCTTTAGTGGTTTCTCGCCATGGCTGTGCACCTGCAATGCCAACAAAAATCGAGTTAGATAATTACCTTGAACGTGCTGCGGCAGTACCACGTCCAGATCTCGATCCTATACTCAACCATCTACATCGAGTGACTTCACGTAGCACACAGTGGAATGAGCTCTGTGTTATGGCATTCGACCATCGCATCCAATTTGTTGATATGGCTCGTAATGCTGGTGCTGATATTTCCTGTATTCCTTATTTGAAGAAATTGATTTTCCGTGCCAGCAGTGAAGTGGCGCAAGAAGCAAATTTACAAGGTAAAGCTGGGCTACTTTGCGACAGTACCTTTGGCCAAGACGTATTGAATGACGTGACTGGTCGTGGTTGGTGGATAGGCCGTCCAATTGAGCTACCGGCATCAAGGCCATTGTGCTTAGAACATGGCAATATCGGTTCTCAGCTGATCAGTTGGCCAAAAGAGCATATTGTGAAATGTTTGGTATTTTTCCATCCAGAAGACAACCATCCCCTGCGTTTAGAGCAAGAAAAAACAGTTCAAGAAGTTTACAGCGCTTGCTGCCAATCAGGGCATGAATTATTGCTTGAAGTGATATTACCCGCAGATATGGAACGCAATGATGAACTGTATTTACGCGCAATCAAACGCTTCTATAACTTAGGTATCAAGCCTGATTGGTGGAAATTACCACCACTACAAGCAGAAAATTGGGATGCGGTTGACCGATTGATTCAAGAGCGCGACCCATATTGCCGCGGTGTCGTACTCTTAGGGCTTGATGCGCCACAAGCTGAGTTACAAGCGGGTTTTAATGCCGCAGCTGGAAAATCCATCGTCAAAGGATTTGCTGTTGGTCGTACCTTATTTGGTAAGCCTTCGTTGGAGTGGATGAAAGGTGAAATCAATGACGATGAGCTGGTTCAGAAAATCAAAACTAATTACTTAAACCTGATAGCCCTATGGCGTCAGCGTAAATAATATTACTTTTACCTACACAGGAGCTTCATCATGGCAATCCAACTTGGTATTAACCCGTTGACATGGACGAATGATGATTTACCCACTTTAGGGGCAGAAACATCTCTAGAAACATGTTTAACTGAAGGCCGTCAAGCAGGTTTCGCTGGTTTTGAATTAGGTAATAAATTTCCACGCAAAGCGGAGATTCTAGGGCCGATTTTAAAACAGCATGACTTACAACTGGTTTCAGGCTGGTATTCGGGAGAACTATTATCTCGCAGCGTGGAAGAAGAAATTGAAGCGGTACAAGGGCACTTAGCGTTACTGCGTGATTTAGGCGCTAAAGTGATGGTGTTTGCAGAAGTGACCAACTGTATTCATGGCGACCAAAACAAACCTGTTCATATGCGTCCATTGTTCCCAGCCGATAAATGGGAAGAATACGGTAAGAAACTGACCGAATTCGCGAAATATACCTTATCTCAAGGCGTGAAAATCGCCTATCACCACCATATGGGAACCGTGATTGAGTCAGCAGAAGATGTTGATAACCTAATGAAGCACACGGGCGATGAAGTTGGTTTATTGCTAGATACTGGCCACTTAACCTTTGCTGGCGCAGATCCGGTTGAAGTGGCTAAACGTTGGGCAAAACGGATCAATCACGTACATTGCAAAGATGTCCGTGCAGATGTCCTAAAAGATGTTAAAAACCGTAAAACCAGCTTCTTAGATGCCGTATTAGCCGGTGTGTTCACGGTACCGGGTGATGGTTGCGTTAACTATCCTGACGTGTTTAAGGTATTGAAAAATAGCCAATATGAAAATGGCTGGCTGGTAGTTGAAGCAGAGCAAGACCCTGCGATTGCGCATCCATTAACTTATGCCACATTGGGTTACAACAATTTGTCTAAGTTTGCTAAGGATGCGGGTTTAATCTAAATCGTCGTCATATTTCAGTCTGTGGCGTTGTTGGCTTCGTTTGCCGACTCTAGCCACAAACTGAACTATTTGATAGATGAAATGGTTAGTGACTAAAAAGAATTGCCTATCTAGAATCTAAAAAGTGTCAGAGGAAAGTTATGTCAAAATTATTGTCGAAATACCATGCTCCAGATGCACATAAGCGTACTCAGCATATCACTCCACAAATCGCTAACTGGGGTTATGTTCACTTTGATGTTTACGAATTAAAACAAGGTGAGTCTATTTCCTTACCTGCTTCTGAAAATGAAATGTGCTTAGTCTTAGTCGCAGGTAAAGCGACGATTAAAACAACTAATCAAACGTTTGAAAACATTGGCGACCGAATGGATCCTTTCGAACGTAAAAAACCCTATGCTGTGTATGTGACAGCCCAAGAGTTTGCTGAGGTCATCGCAGATACCGATCTTGAATTGGCCGTTTGCAGTGCTAAAGGAAAGGGCACCTATCCAACACGTTTAATTGGTCCAGATGATATTGGTGCAGAGCAACGTGGCCATGGTTATAACAAGCGCTACGTGCATAATATTTTACCGGATGATAAAGCCGCTGACAGCTTATTAGTCGTGGAGGTCTTTACAGATGAAGGCTGCACCAGCTCTTATCCAAGCCATAAACATGACACCGATAATGAACCCAATGAAACTTATCTAGAAGAAACCTATTATCATCGTTTAAATCCATCTCAAGGTTTTTGTATGCAGCGTGTTTACACTGACGACCGCGAGTTAGATGAGTGCATGGCGGTATATAACAAAGATGTTGTTATGGTACCAAAAGGGTATCACCCAATGGCGACAGTGGCTGGCTATGATAACTATTACCTTAATGTGATGGCGGGACCAACACGTAAATGGTTATTTACATGGGAAAAAGACCATAACTGGGTGAACAGCGAAATCTATGCAGCGAAACATCGTGAAAAGTAAGTTAAAAACAGCAATATGTGAATGAATTAAGTTCTGTTATCTATCTTTGCCGGTAACTATTTACCGGCTTTTTTATGCTTAAACTTAATAGGCTGCGGTAAATTGTTGGCGAATAAATTGTGAATTATTCACTTCATCAAGAATAGCAACTGCAAAGTCTTCAACAGAAATTTTAGCGGGAGTATTACCATTCATTAATAATTGATTCCCGCCAAGCCGGAAGGTTTCTGTTCTTTCTCCTTCTTCAAGCATGGCGGCAGGAGAAACGTAGGTCCAATCTAATGAATCAATGGATTGTAATTGGTTTTTAAATTCTCTCATTGCTTGGGCGCCAGGCTTTATTTCAGCGGGAAAATCAGGGGAGTCAATTAAATCAATACCTGCAGTGGTTTTTAGACTTCCTGCACCACCCACCACAATGAACCGTTTGACCATGGATTTTTGTACAGCATGTAAAATTGCGAGGTTACCCGCAACAGTATCTTGATACAAATTAGGGTTCTGCCAGCCGCCATTAAACGCGCTGATAACCACATCCTGCCCCTTAAGGCGTGAGGTTAACCATGGAATATCGGTGATATCTCCTGCAGCGGTGATTAAGTGAGCGTGTTGAGATAGTTGATTACTATGACGAGAAATCGCTGTTACTTGGTGATGCCTAAGTAGCGCTTCAGCGACTAATACTCTGCCAACAAAACCTGTTGCGCCAATAATCGATATTTTCATCTTCAGTTCCTCTTTGCTTGAATGTCACACTCAAGAGTAATGATACTGATAGGGCTAGGCTTTAGGACTAAGACTTCTTTTCCCAATGTGTTCTTTTTTTGAGTATAGAACAGACGTTCTTATTGGGGAATATGCTTAATTTTATTTCGTTTCTCTAAATAACTTTAAAATAATACTCGTCATGATGGCGATGGTTCCTCCTAAGGCGGTTTCAAGAACGCGGTCAAACAATAATTCATAGGTTGGGTGACGCCAATATATAACGAGCTCAAGAATAGATAAAATTAAGCTTGTCACGACAAATGTCATAAACGTATATCCATGATGAAAACTCATTGGCATTAAAAAGGCGAATACCACAACTGCAATTAAACCGATGTATGGCATAAGTGGTAGGTTGAATAAAAAATACAGCAATAAAACAGAAATAAGGCTGCCTAAGACTCTCTGCAAAGTAATTTTAACGATGCTTTGTGATTTTGGATGCAATACAAAAACAAAGGTCAATAATGTCCAATAAAAGTGCCCTAGATCTATACTGCGTGGAATGGCAAGTGCGAGTAATAGCCCTAAAGCATAAATCATCGAACGGGGAATAATATTTTTTCTCAACGTAAACAAATTTTGTTCAACTAAAGCACTCGTAATAACGCTATGGCGTGTCATTTTATGACTAAGGAGATAATACGTGATTAGCGTTACTCCACTGCCAATAATAAAACCTAACGCCAAACTTCTTGATATATCAGGTAAAATGGTGCCAATTGTCGACATGATAATCATAAACTTCATCGTTAAATCCATTGCGGGATCTGTGCCATACAATTGGTAATAAATGAACGAAAAAATGGCGAGATAAATATAATACGCCGTACCAAGCCGCAGGGTATCACCGATAAAAATAGCCACTAAAATCATCAATAAACAACAAGCGGTGTAAGCATAGTTTTTATATTCTTTTGCTGCATTGAATAAATTAAATGAATACAGTGTTGAGAATGTCGCCCACATCGCTGCTTGCGCATCTAAAATCACAAAAGCAGTTGCGGCACTAAAAAACATACAGCTGGTAAAAATAATCCCATCATGAATAGCAGGAAACGTTCTCATAATTCGATGCTCGTAAATAGAAGCTTAACTCATTAATTAATAACGTAATTAAATATTATACGGTGTGAAATTTCAAGGCAATCACTCAGTATTTATGACAAGTTACCATTAAATGGTATCAGTGGCGTTGTTAGTATTGATATTCTGTTTTTATGTGACAAAAAAGGCATAATAGGGAAGAGCAGTCGTAGCAATCATAAAGGTAATAAAATGCAAATAATCAATCCTCATGATTTTGTTTGGGTCAGCAGTAATAATGATGTCGCGATAGAATCGCTTCCTGAATGGGTTGGCTCACAATGGAACAGTAAATTACCGTTGACGGTATATCGAAATAAAGCGGATGAGAATAAACTGACTGTTGCAATTCGAGGAATTAAGCCACACCAACGCATCACGACACAAATTGAAAAATCGGCAATCACGCACATTATGAATGTGGAATCCTTGGTGGCAAATTCGGTGGAACTACAACGTTCCATGTTTATCGCTTTACCACCTGTGCAGGTTTTATGGATCATTTCGCAGACTAAATGGCCTTGGCAATGGGGAGTCACAGGCAGCTGTGCTTACACTTTAGCGACAGATATCCAAAGTATGTTGTCAGACTGCGACCTTGATGTGGTCATTCGCTGTCCGAACCCTCAAGAAAAAGAAGATTTTGCTGAGTTTGCTATTAAGGCGAATACACCCTATTGCCCAATCGATATCCATGTTGAAACGCCGAAGGGTGGGTTTTCATTAGCAGAGTGGTTTAAAAATGAACAGGTTACATTACACACACCACTTGGCGATATTATGACGGCAGACCCATGGGATGAAAAATTATAGCTGCTGTTTGTCTGTTAAATATCCGACTGTAGCTTGAATAGCCGACAAATTGATTAAATATTAATTTTGATGTTCGAGCAGGTGATTTTTTACTAATCAAATAAAATCGGAGGCACATAATGCCTCCCTATTCGCCTATTATTAATGCTCAATATTCGGTTCTTGTAAACCTGCGTCATGCCATTCTTTCATTGCAGGCAAAACTAAAACTCGGTCAACCCATTGTTTAGCCGCTGGGCTTACAGGTAAATGATAACTGCGGATTCGGAAGGCAACGGGTGCAAAGAAGGCATCTACAGCCGTAAATTCATTGCCCGCAAGCCAAGGGCCGCCAAATTGGTTCAACCCATCCTGCCATAGTTTCTGCAAGCGGTTTAAGTCAGTTTGTAATTCAATTGAAATATTATTAAGTGGTGCATTATGAGCTCCATCCATTGGACACTGCTGGCGTAACGCACTAAAACCTGAGTGCATTTCTGCGCTGGCACTTCGAGCCCATGCTCTGGCTTTGCGATCTTTTGGCCAGACTTGCGGGAAGTCTTCTGCAATATATTCACAAATGGCTAATGAATCCCATATTGTTTGGTTTTCATCGATTAAACAAGGGACTAAACCGGTAGGGGAAAAACGACTGAATTTCTCATGACTGCTTTTACCGTTTTCAAATAAACACAAATTTTCTTCAAACGGGATCTGTAATACCTTTAGTAAAACCCATGGGCGCAATGACCATGAAGAGTAGTTTTTATTTGCTATCCAAAGTTTATACATAGTATTTAACCTATCAGTCAGTTCGCGCAATGTTAAAAGGACGAATACCAATGTATGGGGAAAAAGGCAGACCTACAAATGTTATTTTATCGAAAATAGCTTATATCTATTAGGAATAAGCTAGATTTAATTGAAATTAATAAATAAATGAACTAAGTATTTAGTTACGACCATTTACAAAAGTGGAAGAATCTTTATTCAACTTTTATAATTAAAACTAGACAAAATCAAATAGTAATCTATTTTTCATTATGTTGATCGTATTTGAATGTCTTCAACAAAATATTTGTTTAACTTTGGGATAGGAATAAAATTAATTTCACCTTATGATTATTACGGCTTAGTTAATAAAATATTACCTTCTTCTCTAAATGGTTTTTATCATGCAATGGAAAAATAATGCAAGCCGCTATGGGCATATCTCTTTGCTCGTACATTGGCTAGTCGCAATTGTCGTATATGGAATGTTCGCTTTAGGTTTATGGATGGTGACACTAGGCTATTATGATAGTTGGTATCATCAAGCTCCTGAGATACATAAAAGTATAGGAATATTATTATTTATTGTTATGGCATTTCGTGTGATTTGGCGATTTATTTCACCGCCGCCGAAGCCATTAGCAAGCTACAGTAAATTAACGAAAGCTAGCTCTATTATTGTTCAAATTCTGATTTATATTATTTTATTCAGTATTTTGATCAGTGGTTATTTAATCTCAACCGCTGATGGACAACCTATTAGTGTGTTTGGTTGGTTTGATGTTCCTGCACTATTTACCGGTGCTGCGACACAAGCAGATACCGCAGGTGAAGTTCATTTATATTTAGCTTGGGCAGTGGTTTTATTATCAGTGTTGCATGCTTTTGCAGCTTTTAAACATCACTTTTTTGATCGTGATATTACATTAAAAAGAATGTTGGGTTTTAACCCCGATAAGTAACGTGGAGATAATTATGTTGAAGAAAACGGTTCTTGGTCTGGCTACTGGCGCACTTTTTTTAACGGCAGGTTCAGCATTAGCAGAAACTTACCAATTTGATAAGCAAGGCCAACACGCGTTTATTGAATTTCGTATTCAGCATTTAGGTTATAGCTGGGTATATGGTAGCTTTAAAGACTTTGATGGGTCTTTTACTTATGATGCAAAAGATCCATCAAAAGATAAAGTCGAAGTTACTATTAAGACAGGTAGCATTGATACTAACCATGCAGAGCGTGACAAACATTTACGCAGTGGTGATTTCTTAAATGCAGCCAAATTCCCTGAAGCGAAATTCGTTTCAACAGAAGTGAAGAAAGACGGTGAAGCCTACAAAATCACTGGTGATTTCACTTTAAATGGTGTCACTAAGCCAATTACATTAGACGCTAAATTAATGGGCGAAGGTAAAGATCCTTGGGGTGGATACCGTGCAGGTTTTGAAGCAGAAGGTAATATTAAGTTAAAAGAATTTAACATCAAATCTGATTTGGGTCCTAAATCTCAAGAAGCACAACTGTTGATTTCAGTTGAAGGTGTTCAAGTTAAATAAGATTTTTATCATAAAAAACCTTCAGGCTTTCGAGTGCTGGAGGTTTTTTTATATCCAGCGTATTATAAATTGTTTCTTTGTGGCAAATTCCCCCGTCTGAACCTCGCAATTTCCCTTATTCCTATAGCTAGACGACTTTAATACAAGCTAAAATAAGCATTATTACTTTTTATCGTTCAATTCGTGGCATTAACACTTTAGATACGTGAATATTATCGGTTTTAGATGCCATGGCATTATATGCAATTGGTTCTACAGTATATAAGTAGCTTGAAAGTGTTTGTGGGGAACCGTTTTACAAGAAAAGGCAGGGTAACTTTGAATACAAATAACTCACGTAAAACCGCATTAATTGTTAGCATTATTTTTATTGCATTTGCATTCGGTTTTTATTGGTTAAGTAAAGATAACAATGTGTTATCTACAGAAAATAATAGTGCAATTCATTCAGAGGCACTTGCTCAAGTTGAAAAAGAATTACCGATTATCGCGACGGTTAAGAAAATAAGCCCTGAAACCTATCAAAGTTTTGAACACCTAATTACACAATACGACCCAACTAATGAAGATTTACGCCGTCAACTGTTTGACCAAGTGGTCGGGAATGTCATGAAGTTAGTACTAGAGCGTATGGAATATGCCTCTGATGACTCCGTGATTAACTTTACTAGCAGAGTTAATGATTACCTAAAAATCTTATTGGAAGAAGACCCAACGGGAAAAACGTGTTTTTATTCACTATTTCCACACTTGAGAGAAACAGCAGAAATTATTCCACCACAAAAAAGCCAAGCTGTTTTGTTGAAACAAATTCAGGCAACCAATGAACTTTTAATTTCAAGTGAAGCGGGTGTAAAACAGGCGTTAATGTCCCCGACAGAATATTCTGAGGAATTAACCCAACTTGCTAGCGGGCTTTCTGCAAAGTATGGTGAAGATACTGCAATTCTTGGGAATTTAGAAGCAGGGAAGAAATCACCTGCACTAGCGTGCCGTATTTCTATTAGTTTTTATGATGAAATATTATCTATTCCAGATAATCCGAAAAAAGCGGCATTGTTACGTTCTTTATTTTCATCAGTAAATAATTAATTCTTTTTAGCAAAATGGTACTGATTAATATTGGTACCATTTTGTGTCATTAAGTATTACATTTCATAGCGTTAATCGCACTTTTTTTAATGTATTATTATTTGAGCATAAATAGTTCGTATTTATGTAGTATGCTTATTATATAAATTTATTTTTAACTATTTTGGAGATGGCATGCAATTTATTAAGAAAAGTATCATCGCACTTGCCGCTGCGACTGCGATATCAATGCCAATTGCAGTAAGTCAAGCTTGTACTCGGGTTGTTTATTTAGGTGAAAATGAACAGATAATGACCGGTAGAACAATGGATTGGAAATACGATATAGGCACTAATCTATGGATCTTTCCTCGAGGCATGGAGCGTGATGGCATTGCAGGACCTAACTCTTTAAAATGGAAATCAAAATACGGTAGTGTGATCGCCTCAGGTTATGATATTTCAACGACTGATGGAGTGAACGAAGAAGGTCTAGTTGCCAATTTATTATGGCTTGCTGAATCAAAATACCCTCAAGTAGATAATAAGCAACCTGCGTTGTCGATATCGCTATGGGCACAATATGTGCTAGATAATTATGCGACAGTGGGAGAGGCTGTTGCAGCGTTAGAAAAAAATCCACTGGTCGTGGCAACGGATAATGTTCCTGGGCAAGATAGGTTAGCGACTTTACATTTGTCATTATCAGATCCGAGTGGCGATAGCGCAATTATTGAATATATTGATGGTAAGCAGGTCATTCATCATAGTCGCAAGTATCAAGTTATGACTAATTCGCCTACTTATGAGAAGCAATTAGCAATGCAGGAATATTGGCAAGGAATTGGTGGTACTGTCATGCTACCGGGGACAAACCGTTCCGCTGATAGATTTGCTCGTGCGCAATTTTATATTAATGCAATTCCTCAGAAAACAACGCCTAATAAAGCGGTCGCCAGTGTTTTCAGTGTCGTACGTAATGTGTCTGTTCCTTACGGATTGACGTCCGAAAATTCACCTGAAATATCGTCAACGCGTTGGCGGACATTAGTTGACCATAAACGTCAGCTCTATTTTTTTGAATCTGCATTGACGCCAAATATTTTTTGGACTGATTTGGCAAAAATTGACTTTTCAGCAGAAACTGGACAAGTGAAAAAGTTGGATCTGGGTGAAGAGCAGAGCCATATTTATTCGGGGGATGCGACCAATAAATATGTGGTTACAAAACCTTTTGAATTCTTAGGGTTAAGTGCGAAACAGTTAGGTTACTAACTTATCCTATAGCGCGTATCAGCCCTCTTTATCTATAGGGGGTTGATATGAATCAAGTCCTCGATAATTTATCCATGAATATTTTGCAGATAGCAAACGAACGGTATAAGATGTATTTAAAATGCAACTTATTGGTGATGATATGAATAATCTCGTGTGTTACAAAACCATGCCGGTTTGGAATAAAGCGTCTTTACCGTTAATGTTCCAAGAGCGTCATAATACAAAAGAAGATACATATGCACAGTTGAAAGTGCTAAAAGGCTCTTTAGATTTTATCATTTTTAATGAGGATGGCAGCGAACAACATTTTACTTTTGATATTCATAACCAGCCGCCTATTATCGAACCTCAAGTTTGGCATCGTATTTCTGCTTGTAGTGATGACATGGAATGCCAATTGGCTTTTTTATGCAAACCAGAACTGAAATTTTATAAAGAACACGGGTTAACGACTCCACATTCAGAAGTGCGTTACCTGTGTGAGAACCACCTTAGTAAGCCATGTAAAACATTAGATTTAGGCTCGGGAAGAGGCCGAAATAGCTTTTATCTTGCCTTACAGGGTTATGACGTAACCTCGGTAGATATCAACCCTCAGCATATCCAAGCAATTGACTTCGTTAAAAAACAAGCTGGGGTAGAGAATATTCATACGGCTGTTTATGATATTAATAGTCACCAAATACAAGAGAACTACGAACTTATTATTTCCACTGTCGTGCTAATGTTCTTGCAGCGAGAAAAAATCGCCAATGTTATTACTAATATGCAAGAACATACCCTGCCAGGGGGAGTTAACGTTATTGTGTGTGCCGTTGAAACGCCAGATGTACCGCTGGATTTAGTGCCATTTAAATGCTTCTTAAAACCAGGGGAGCTAGAAGGGTATTATAAGGATTGGGATATTTTAAAATATAACGAAAACCCTGGTCATTTACACCGCACTGATTCACAAGGTAATCGTATTAAATTAAATTTTGCAACACTCATTGCACGGAAAAAGTAAGTAAGAGACTTGCATAGGTTATCTTAGTAAAAGAGTTGCCGTGGGTGGCAACTCTTTTTTATTTCTAATCGTTAAGGTTTGCTAGCGGCGGAATTAGCGGTTTCTTTTTCGCTTCGGGCTAAAGTCTTTTCGAGCAAGACAGAATATAGCGGTTTACCACCTAAAAATTGGGCTATCATTGTGGCACCAATACAGGTAATAATCATCGGTAAGATTAACTGGTAGTTATTTGTCATTTCTAAAACTAAAACTATCCCAGTTAATGGTGCTCTGACGGTTGCGGCAAATAATGCTCCCATGCCTGCTATAGCGAAAGTCCCCACTTCAATTTGGTAATTAGGGAATATTTCGAGGGCAGCGTAGCCGAAAACACCACCAAATAAGGTACCAAGGGCGAGTAAAGGGGAGAAAATACCCCCTGGAGCGCCAGAGCTAAAGCTAATCGTCGAAGTTAAAAACCGTAAAGCAAAAAATATGAATAATAAAGTGATGGTAAATTGGCCTGCAACCATCTGGTGGATCACTGAATAGCCGCCACCAACAATTTCAGGAAGATAAACGCCAATTGCACCACAGGCACCACCAATTAGCCCGCCCATCAATACAAAGCGAGAAATTTTATTTTGGTAAAATGCTAAAAATTTACTTTGTAGGTACAATAAAAAACCATTAAAACAGATACCGATGACACCAAACATTAATCCTAAAATTAAATAAAGCCATAAAGTATTCATCGGTGCAGAAGAGAATTGACCGATATTTAATATAATAGCTTCCCCATTAATTAACCGATAGACAATGGTGGAGGTAACAACACCGATAAATACCGCTTTAATTGAAATTAAACTGTATTTAAATTGCGGGCGCATTTCTTCAATAATAAATAAAATGCCAGCTAAAGGGGCATTAAATGCTGTAGATAAACCAGCAGCAGCACCAGAGGCAAGTAAGGTATGGCGCGACTCATTATCTTTTAAACGAAATAAATCATAAAACATTTGGCTAAGGTTCGCACCAAGCTGTACAGTTGGCCCTTCGCGCCCTAACACCATGCCTGAACCCAATGTCCCTAATCCACCAATAAACTTAACTGGGATGACTCTCCACCATCTTACGGGGCGCAAATCTTGTAATGCACCTTCAATTTCGGGGATCCCAGACCCACCCGATTCAGGGGAGAACCGTTTAACTAGGTAATAGCCTAACATGGCAAGAAGTGCCGAGATAAAAAACATCCCAACAACCATCAGCCATTTTGGAGCAACCCATTCACTCACTGATTGAACGCGATAGTTGCTAATCCAAGTTGTTCCTATTTCAAATAGAGAACCGATAAGACCGACCGCAGCACCAATGAGTGCCGCGAGTAGTAAGATTTTTACAGGTGTTTTATCTGATTCTTTTAACCGTTTAAAAATCCGTAACCGGCTTTTTATCATAGATTTACTTGCTGAATTTACCTGGCTCATCTTTATTGGATTCTCTTTATACGATGGAATAACAAACACTTATAGGTAAGTATAACAAGAGTTACCGTAAGAACGGTATCAGGAAAAAAATAAAATGCAAAATAGTGTATTTAAGCAAGGCAGCTGAAATACAAAAAACAGCAGCACGAATAGCATACTTTCATTGCTGTGAATAGTTCTCATTTGCAATGAATATTAATATAGATCAATAAACCATTAGATAATGAATAATTCCACTTTTTTATTCTAATAAAGAGCGTAGTCTTAATGTTGTATTTGAAATGCAACTTTAAGAGGCTAACAACATGTACTGTGTGCAATGTGAACAAACAATTAGAACTCCAGCTGGAAATGGCTGTGCATACGCGCAGGGTATGTGCGGTAAAACAGCAGAAACATCTGACCTTCAAGATTTATTAGTTGCTGTATTGCAAAGCTTATCTGCAAGCGCAGTCACTGCTCGCTCGCTGGGTATTATTGACCATGATATTGATAGTTTTGCTCCGCGCGCATTTTTCTCTACTTTAACTAACGTCAACTTTGATTCAGAACGTATTATTGGTTATGCCCGTGAAGCTATTTATTTGCGTGATAAATTAATCAAACACTGTCAATCTGTGAATAGTGTTGTGGCTTTCAATCATCCATTAATTAATTTGCAATTAAATGGGACTGACATTCCAACCCTACAGGCACAAGCGGCTCAATTTTCATTAGATATTGATAAAGCTGAAGTCGGCGAAGACATTCACGGTTTACGTATGTTATGCCTATATGGCCTAAAAGGGGCGGCAGCCTATATGGAACACGCCCATGTTTTAGGTCAGTATGATAATGAGGTTTATGGCCAATACCATGAAATTATGGCTTGGCTTGGAACATTGCCATCAGATATGAATGAGCTGCTTGATAATGCGATGGCTATTGGTCTGATGAATTTCAAGATCATGGAAATTTTGGATGCAGGTGAAACGAGCGAATTTGGTCATCCAACACCAACGGAAGTTAACGTTCGTCCAGTCGCAGGGAAGTGTATTTTAATTTCAGGTCATGACCTGAAAGACTTAAAAATGTTGTTAGAACAAACTGAAGGTACGGGTATCAATGTTTATACCCACGGTGAAATGCTGCCAGCACATGGTTATCCAGAGCTGAAAAAATATGCGCATTTAGTCGGTAACTATGGTAGCGGTTGGCAAAACCAGCAGGTGGAATTTGCTAAGTTCCCAGGGTCTATCTTGATGACCTCTAACTGTATTATTGACCCTGATGTCGGTGATTATAAAGACCGTATCTGGACGCGTAGTATTGTGGGTTGGCCGGGTGCAAAACATTTAGTAGGTGATGATTTTTCTGCAATGATTGCTCAAGCTCAGTCGCTGGCTGGTTTCCCGTATACCGAAATCGAACACAAAATTACAGTTGGCTTCGGTCGTCAAACACTACTCGGTGCGGCAGATGCGGTGATTGATTTAGTTTCACAGAAAAAATTACGTCACGTATTCCTCGTTGGTGGATGCGATGGTAGCCGCGGTGAGCGTAGCTACTACACGGACTTTGCGCGTAGTGTACCCGAAGATTGCTTAATCCTTACACTCGCTTGTGGTAAATATCGTTTTAATAAATTAGATTTTGGTACGTTAGAAGGGCTTCCGCGTTTATTGGATGTGGGCCAATGTAACGATGCGTACTCTGCCATTATGCTTGCGGTGAATCTATCAGAGAAACTTGGTTGTGGTATTAATGACTTACCATTGAGTTTGATTCTGTCTTGGTTTGAGCAAAAAGCAATTGTTATCCTCTTAACATTATTAGCGTTGGGTGTGAAAAATATTTATACCGGCCCAACAGCGCCTGGTTTCTTAACTGAAAACTTATTGAATGTGTTAAATGAGAAATTTGGCATGCGAAGTATTACAACAGTTGAGCAAGATCTGGCAGAAATTTTACCTGCATGATCAATAAACCGATAGAAAAAGCTTAAAAACGATGTGAAAGATGGGGGCAGCGACCCCCTTTAAAGGAGTAGCGCGATGACCATGCCAAGTAGTTTATGTCCAAATAGAATGCAAGTTCATTCTATTATTCAAGAAACATCAGATGTCTGGACAATCAACCTTATCAATCATGATTTTTATACATATTCACCCGGTCAATATGCTTTGGTCAGTATTAAAAATAGTGATGATGTCATGCGTGCTTACACTCTTTCATCATCACCGGGACAAAGTCGTTTTATTTCCATTACTGTCAGGCGGTTAGACGATGGAGAAGGGTCAAATTGGCTAACACGCTCAGTTAAAGAAGGTGACTACCTTTGGCTTTCAGAAGCACAAGGGGAATTCACCTGTGCCAATCTACAAAACTCGCAGTACTTGATGTTAGCTGCTGGGTGTGGGGTGACACCGATTATGTCAATGACACGTTGGCTGATGGTGAATCGCCCAAATTCCCATGTAAAAGTGCTATTCAATGTTCGCGATGATAAGCAAGTTATTTTTGCTGAGGAGTGGCAAAAGCTCGTCCGGTTATATCCAGAACGGTTGCAATTGTGTGTCATGGCGGAAACACCAGATAATGGCGATATTGCTCAAGGGCGTTTAACCGAAGAGAAATTGAAAGCGTTAGTACCCGATATTAATTCACGAATTGTGATGACGTGTGGGCCTGTACCTTATATGAAAAATGCACAGCAATTTGCTGCAAATTTAGGTGTTCCTGCTGAACATTTCTTTATGGAGCGTTTTTCTACTGAACCAGAAGTTGTTGATAGTGAAGATATTCTTACGTTAAAAATTCGTCAACGATTGGTCGATTTTAAAGTCCCAGTGGGGACGTCTTTATTATCTGCACTGGAGCAAAATAAACAACCTGTTATTGCGGCTTGCCGAGCGGGTGTTTGCGGAAGTTGTAAAACAAAAGTGCTGTCAGGAAATTATACAACCACAAGTACAATGACATTAACCGAAGCAGAAATAGCGGAAGGTTATGTTTTAGCGTGTAGTTGCCAATTGCAGGGCGACACTGAAATAGCGTAAAATTATTTAATATATGCAAACTGTCTCATTAGATTATTAATGGGACAGTATTATAAAATAAATCATAGTAATTATTTACAATACTCGAATTGAGAGTGTAATTAATGTTCCGGTAGTGAACTACGTAAAAAATAAATAGATAATTTGCTGAGTGTATTAATCGCTGACACAGCAACCTCTTTATTTGGGTCTTGACATAAGTCTATGATTCTTATGATGGCATCATTATACTCAATCGTTGCTTTGAAATCTCCTAAAGCAGAAATGGCAGCAATTTTGATTTCATCATTTACGCGAAATGTTAAGTTTGTTAACATTCCAACAATTACTTTATCCATAATAAAACTTTCACTGTTAAATAAAATAAAAAATATTCTAAGATAATTCTTGTGATATTTAATACTGTATTGATGTCTGAAATTAAATATTAACAATTTAAAAGAATAGTTTTTAATGATAATGTCGAACTAAATAGTGATATAAGTGTATTTTCTTATATCATAATTTACTTGTTTGATTATTTTTAATATAAAAAACCAATAGGTGATTAATATTAGTGATTGTATATACTCTAATAAAGCGTTTCAGTTATATTTAATTAGGCTAACTCCTTTATATTGTTTTTTTGTATTATAAGGTAAATCGACAGGTAAGTTTTGATTAATTATCGATAAGATTTACTAAATAATATTACAAATATTATTTAGATTTATCTAAGGATTGGTTATTGATAAGTAACTAAATATATTTATTTTAATTTGAATATTTAATTTTATTATTAGTTACATTCTGTTACTTTGTGAAGATTTATTTAATATAAACTTAAACGAAACCTAAACAATAAGTTTCTCATGCGTAAAAAACCGTAGATATAGGGTGGCAATTAATTCACCAATGGGTATAATTCGCGCCGCATCCAAAGTGCAGTATCTCGTTAGGCGAGGCTCCTATACAAACATAGGTTACTGATCTGACGACGTCGAGAGACGCCCAAGATTAGGACAGGATATATCGACCGAAGGTATATCCCCATGTAACTTCCTGCTAAATCAGGATACGTTGTATAGTGCTAAAACCGAGACGAAGAGATAGCTTTCGCATTCTCTCATCTGGTTTCGCCCCTATGTGAGTACTGTTTGAGTAACCAACAGTAATAGGGACTAAAAAAATGACATTCACTACCCAGAACAAAGCGGGAGCAGTTGCTATTGCTCAATCCGCAATGAAAGGCGCGCGCCTCAAAGACAATAATACACCGTCACCAAAAGTTGATGATGCAACAGTTAGCGCTTATATGAGCCAATCATATTTGCCAGTCTCTGTCGCAGACTCAATAGCTTGTGTGAAACAAAATCTTATTGAGCACCTTGATGGCGAGCAAATCCCAACCTATTTATTTGTTGTCGATAACGACAATTATTTAAATGGTATTCTTTCAGTTAAATCATTATTAGCTTCACCTGAAAATTTATTAGTGTCTGATATCATGAGACACAATTATTTTTCTGTTGCCCCAGAACAATCACGTCATGATGTTTATGACCTGATTAATCATAGTGGTTTAGATATGATACCTGTGGTGCAATTTGGCAAATTAATGGGTGTTTTGCGTCCGCAAGATATCGCTGAACTGATTGAAGATGAGAATACACTTGATGCGCAGCTACAAGGCGCTACCACCCCATTAGATGAGCCCTACTTAACGACAAGCCCTATAACTTTATGGCGTAAACGTGTCGTTTGGTTGTTGATGCTATTTGTGGCCGAAGCGTATACAGGAACTGTATTAAAAGCATTTGAAGAACAACTCGAAGCCGCAATTTCGTTAGCATTTTTCATTCCGCTGTTGATTGGTACAGGCGGTAATAGTGGAACACAAATTACATCAACATTAGTCCGTGCAATGGCACTGGGCGAGGTGAGCTTACGTAATCTCGGCACAGTACTAAAGAAAGAGGTCTCAACCTCATTTTTAGTTGCGGTGACTATCGGTGGTGCGGCATTAATCCGTGCATGGATTTTAGGTGTTGGCCACGAAGTGACTATTGTGGTTAGCTTAACCATCGTTGCGATTACAATGTGGAGCGCGGTTGTTTCTTCGATTATTCCAATGGTATTGAAAAAACTGAAAGTGGATCCAGCAGTCGTTTCTGCACCGTTCATTGCAACTTTTATTGATGGAACTGGCTTAATTATTTACTTTGAAATCGCAAAATTAGTGATGACAGAGTTTGCCTAAGCGCACACCTCAAACTTGATGCGGCAGAAAGGTTAATTTTCTGCCGCAGCGACAAAAACCTCTTCTTGTTTTAACACTTCCCCACATTTTCGACATAAATATTGGTTTTCACCTCGTAGCACTTTGTTATGACGGCGTATGGTTAATTCATGAGTCATTTCACAGGCACAATGGTAGCGAAAAGTTTTACTTTTTACTGTCGTAACCGCAAAGTTGTGTGTACGTTTCGCTGTGACTTCCAGTACGTGTTGCATCATCCATTTCCATTCTTTGCCATGTGGTGCGATATTTTTACGGCCAAATATATGAAAAACCAACAAATGCGCTAATTCATGAGGCACAACCTCATCAATAAATTGTTCTGTATTTTCGATGAGTAAACTGGGGTTGAGGCGAATTTCCCATTCTTTTAAGTAAGCACTACCCGCAGTTGTTCCCCGTTGTTTGTAATTAACCGTTGGCTCTGAAAATGACTGTTCGAGTTTATGCTCTGCAAGTGCGAGTTTTTCTCGCAATGTGCGCATGACTTGTTGCTGTAAAAAGAGTGGAACACGGATTGTTTTCATGGGGTAAAGGATACGTGAAGGTAATGGACATAAACAAGCAATAATTGACAAATATTATATCAAAACATATATTGTATTTTTATATAATATTAATTAGAAATAACATATGCCCAATAATACCTCTGAACAGCAACTATTAGCGATGAAGCAGGCCGCATCAGAAACGGCTTCATTATTGAAAACACTAGGGAATCCAGATCGCTTAATTTTATTATGCCAATTAACACAGGGTGAAGCCTGCGTTAGTGAGTTAGAAGAGCAGTTAGGAATATTACAACCGACACTCTCTCAACAATTAACAGTATTGCGTAATGAAGGCTTAGTGATGACGCGTCGAGAAGGAAAGCGCATTTACTATGCGATAGCAGATGAAAAATTATTTACGTTGCTCAATACGTTATATCAGCTTTATTGCCCTGTGAAGGAGAAATGAAATGACAATAGATTGGGCTAATTTTACACCACTGTCTGCTGCAATTGGCGGTGTATTGATTGGGTTAGCCGCTGCAATTTTATTAGTTTTTAACGGCCGTATTGCGGGTATTAGCGGTATTTTAGGTGGGTTGCTAAAACCAACGAAGGGAGATACTGCGTGGAAAGTCGCTTTTATTATTGGTCTGATGAGCGCCCCAGCACTATTTACTTGGTTGGCGTTTACACCAGAAGTTAGCATTGCAACCAGTACACCTATTTTAGTTTTAGCTGGGCTGTTTGTTGGTTTTGGCTCACGGCTTGGAAGTGGTTGTACTAGCGGCCATGGGATTTGTGGCATGGCAAGGTTATCTCGTCGTTCAATTGTTGCTGTATTGGTCTTTATGATTGTTGCTTTTGTGACAGTCGCATTAGCTAACCATTATGGGATAGGGAGATAAACCAATGCCTATTCTTATCGCATTAATTTCAGGGATACTGTTTGGTTTAGGATTGGTCATTGCCGGAATGGGAAATCCAGCAAAGATTTTAGCGTTTTTAGATATTACTGGAACGTGGGATCCCTCTTTATTAATTACGATGGCAGTTGGAATGGTAATCAGTGGTATTGCTTTCTTAGGGGTTAAAAAACGCTCTGTTAGTGTACTAAATTGCCCATTGCAAATTCCGACCAATCAAACGATAGATAAAAAACTAGTCACCGGAAGTGTGTTATTTGGTGTGGGATGGGGGCTAGCAGGGATTTGCCCAGGACCTGCATTATTGTTAACGGGAATGGGATTAACACAAGGGATAATATTTACATTAGCGATGGTTGCTGGAATGGCTATTTTCCAGTTTACGCAAAAAAATTAACCGTTAATTCAGCGCAAGTCTAATCGGTTTTGAAAATAAACGAGGAAAATCAATTTATTGATTTCGGCTGATAACACAAAGCGGGAAAAAACCACGCTTTTATCCCGCTTTGTCAACAACCTCAAACCCATCATTAGATGGGCTTTTTTGTATATGGTTTATTTACCGACGTGATTACAAGCCTGCGGCGGCGCGCAATGCTTCAGCTTTGTCAGTTTTTTCCCATGGGAACTGTGAACGACCAAAGTGGCCGTATGAAGCAGTTTGTTGGTAAATTGGATGTAATAAGTCAAGCATCTTGATTAAGCCGTAAGGACGTAAGTCAAAGAATTCACGAACTAATTGAATTAATAATGACTCATCAACTTTACCTGTTCCAAAGGTTTCTACCATAATCGATGTCGGTTCTGCCACGCCGATAGCGTAAGAAACTTGAATTTCACAACGGTCTGCGAGGCCCGCGGCGACAATATTTTTTGCCACGTAACGTGCTGCATAGGCTGCTGAACGGTCAACTTTTGATGGGTCTTTACCAGAGAATGCCCCACCGCCATGGCGAGCCATACCGCCGTAGGTATCTACAATGATTTTACGGCCTGTTAAGCCACAGTCACCCATCGGCCCACCGATAACAAAACGACCCGTTGGGTTAATAAAGTACTTGGTATCTTTTGATAACCACTCTGCTGGTAGAACTGGCTTGATGATCTCTTCCATCACCGCTTCATGCAGGTCTTTTTGTTGAATATCTTCAGAATGCTGAGTAGATAAAACAACGGCATCAATACCTACAATTTTGTTATTGTCGTATTGGAATGTTACCTGACTTTTCGCATCTGGGCGTAACCATGGCAACGTGCCATTTTTACGAACATCCGCTTGGCGCTGAACTAAGCGGTGTGCATAAGTAATAGGAGCAGGCATTAATACATCAGTTTCGTTGGTTGCATAACCAAACATTAGGCCTTGGTCACCCGCGCCTTGTTCTGATGGGTCAACACGGTCAACACCTTGGTTGATATCAGGCGACTGTTTACCAATTGCACTTAAAACAGCACATGAATTGGCATCGAAGCCCATTTCGGAACTGGTGTAGCCAATTTCGCGAACAGTTTTGCGCGTGATTTCTTCAATATCAACCCAAGCACTGGTGGTGATTTCTCCCCCGACCATTACCATACCTGTTTTGACGTAGGTTTCGCAGGCAACGCGAGCTTTCGGGTCTTGTTCCAGAATAGCATCAAGTACTGCGTCAGAGATTTGATCAGCAATTTTATCTGGATGCCCTTCTGATACAGACTCAGAAGTAAAGAGATGTGTAGCCATGAGATTAATACCTTAAGAATTCGCAAATTTATAATTGGATGTTTTAACATCTAGACGGCTATTTTAGTCCCATACGGTAAAAATTTCTACCTGTATTTATACAAAAAAGGAATAGAGCCATAAAACAGCAATGGGTAAAGTTTTATCGCAATTTAGTCATTTTGGTTTTGCTTTTTGAGCGCAATAGATGTATAAACTGCGACCGTAACGGATGGTTGTTGTTTCCCGTTATATACCAGCAGAATGATATAAAACTTCTGCTATCTATCAGGAATGTTTATAAACTTTTGAATTTCAATAAAAAAATAAGGTGATATAGCTTAAATCAACAGGTCAAACTGCCAAAATAGTGCTACCACATTGAAATTTTAAAAGGGTAAACAGTTATATTGGGGGTTAATGGGTAATGATCCATAATCTACTGAATAACAGTATCCAACCGTCATATGCGGATCGCCGCGTGACTTTGGCATTTACTTTCCTGTCATTCTTTACTTCATCACGAAGTTACCGTCACATCTTTAATACACCTTCGAGGCTGAGTCATTAATCTGTCAGCTTAAGGTCGTATATTGTCACTGTTTAGAAGTTCTAAGCACTTTTTATTAAAATCTGAGTATTGCCGTTTCCCCGACATAACTGCCTTGCAGTGTTATGTCCTCACTGACATGCATCAGGAAGGAGAACGCGTCACTCACCCCTCCATAAAAGGAGTTTATTATGAATGATAATATCGCTCGCAAAATGCGTCAGACGTACAACATCGCGTATTGGGGTGGTGGTTACTATCAGGTGAATGAGCGCGGAAATGTCTGTGTTTGCCCGAATCCTGAGAACCCTGACACCTTTGTTGATTTAGCTGACCTCGTTAATCAGGTTAAAGAAGAGCAGGAGCATTTACGCTTACCTGCATTGTTTTGTTTCCCGCAAATCTTACAGCATCGTTTACGTTCAATAAACGCGGCATTTAGACGCGCACGTGAGTCTTATGGCTATAAAGGCGATTACTTTCTGGTTTATCCCATAAAAGTTAACCAGCAACGCCGAGTCATTGAATCGCTGGTTAATTCTGGCGAGCCACTCGGCCTTGAAGCGGGTTCAAAAGCTGAATTAATGGCTGTTTTAGCCAACGCAGGTAAAACACAGACTGTTATCGTCTGTAATGGGTATAAAGACCGTGAATATATCCGATTAGCGTTAATTGGGGAAAAATTAGGTCACAAGGTTTATCTTGTTATCGAAAAAATGTCTGAAATTGAGATGGTATTGGCAGAAGCGGAAAGCTTAAATGTCACGCCACGCTTAGGGGTTCGTGCCCGTTTGGCTTCCCAAGGCTCAGGTAAATGGCAGGCAAGTGGCGGTGAAAAATCTAAATTTGGTTTGGCTGCAACTCAAGTACTGCAATTAGTGGAAATTTTACGCAATGCGAATCGCCTAGACAGCTTACAGTTGCTTCATTTCCATTTAGGCTCTCAGATGGCCAATATTCGCGACATCGCTACGGGGGTCCGTGAATCAGCGCGTTTCTATGTGGAATTACATCGCCTAGGCGTTAACATTCAGTGCTTTGATGTGGGCGGTGGTCTTGGTGTTGACTATGAAGGTACTCGTTCTCAATCCGATTGCTCGGTCAACTATGGTTTAAATGAATATGCTAACAACGTGATTTGGGCAATTGGGGATGCGTGTGAAGAATTCGATTTACCGCACCCAACCGTAATCACAGAGTCTGGCCGAGCACTTACTGCTCATCATACCGTTTTAGTCTCCAATGTAATTGGTGTTGAGCGTAATGAATTTACCAAAACAACACCACCTCATGAAGATGCACCACGCTCATTGATTTCCTTATGGGAAACGTGGGAGTCAATGCAGCATCAAGGTAATAGCCGTTCATTACGTGAATGGCTGCATGATAGCCAGTTCGACTTACAAGAAGCGCACACTCAGTATGCACACGGCGTACTAGATTTAACGCAACGTGCATGGGCAGAAGAGTTATATCTAAATATTTGCCGCCGTATTCAACAGGATTTAGATCCAAGTAATCGTGCTCATCGTCCGATAATCGACGAACTCCAAGAGCGCATGGCTGATAAGTTTTATGTGAATTTTTCCTTATTCCAATCGCTACCAGACTCTTGGGGAATCGACCAAGTGTTCCCAGTATTACCGATTGAAGGGTTAGATAAACCATTAGACCGTCGCGCGGTACTGTTAGATATCACCTGTGACTCAGACGGTATTATTGACCATTACGTTGATGGTGATGGCGTTGAAACCACAATGCCAATGCCTGCATATGACCCAGAAAACCCACCAATGATAGGTTTCTTTATGATTGGGGCATACCAAGAAATTTTAGGTAACATGCATAACCTATTTGGTGATACTGCCGCGATAGATGTCTGGGTTGATAGCCAAGGCAACTTGCGTTACTTGCAAAGTGAAGAGGGCGATTCTGTGGCAGATATGCTGCAATACGTCAAATTAGTACCGGAAGTCCTACTAGAAAGCTTTACAGAGCAAGTAAAAGGCACCGGTTTAAGTGAGCAACTTCAAAAAGACTTTGTGGAAGAGTTCGAGAATGGCCTATATGGGTATACTTATTTAGAAGACGAATAAATGCTCAATGCGCGTTATATTTCGCACCGTCGCGTTGTTGGCTACATTTGCCAACCCTAGTCACATACTTGTGTATGCTCCTAGGGATTGGCTCATTTTGCCGCCTAGCGACAGCACGAACTATTTAGCGCATTAATATATGAGATTAATGTGTTCAATGTTCGTTATGCTTCAAGTGGTGGTGGTGTGGCAACGCTCAGTTATTTGGGTCACATACTTGTGTATGCTCCTAGGGATTGGCTCATTTTGCCGCCTAGCCACAACATGAACTATTTAGCGCATTAAATGACTCATAGGGCATTAAGATAGTGAACAGATAATAACTTTGTGCAAATAACATGATTTGTTTATTATTTATACTGTACGAAGTTAATTAGGTAAAACTATTCGAACCAAATATAAAAAGGGCTTGCTAACGGGCTGGCCTATTTGAGGAAGAAAAATGATTAATAGTACTTTAGGCAATCAAGTTGATAATTCACTGGTTTCTAACGCATTTGGTTTCTTACGTTTTCCGCTGAATTTTCAGCCTTACAGCTCAGACGCTGAGTGGGTGATCACGGGTGTGCCCTTCGATATGGCAACCTCAGGCCGTGCAGGTAGCCGTCATGGGCCAGCCGCTATTCGCCAAGTGTCTACTAACCTTGCATGGGAAAGTCACCGTTGGCCGTGGAACTTTAAACTAACCGAACGTTTAAATGTCGTCGATTGTGGTGATGTGGTGTTTGCTTTCGGTGATGCGCAAGACATGAGTGATAAACTGCAAGCACATACTGAAAAACTACTTGAATCAGGTAAACGCTGCTTGACCTTTGGTGGTGACCATTTCGTTACACTGCCATTGCTGCGCGCTCATGCAAAACACTTCGGTAAAATGGCCTTGGTTCATTTCGATGCGCACACTGACACCTATGGCAATGGCAGCAAATTTGACCACGGAACCATGTTCTATCATGCACCAAAAGAAGGTCTGATCGACCCAAATCATTCAGTACAAATTGGTATTCGTACCGAACATGACAGCGATAATGGCTTTACTGTATTGGATGCAGGTCAGGTGAATGATCGTAGCGTGGATGATATGGTTGCGCAGATCAAAGAGATTGTCGGTGACCTACCTGTTTACCTGACTTTCGATATTGACTGCCTTGACCCTGCATTTGCACCGGGCACAGGAACCCCTGTTATTGGTGGTTTAACGTCAGATCGTGCATTGAAATTATTGCGTGGAATACAGTCATTAAATATCGTGGGTATGGATTTAGTGGAAGTCGCTCCGGCTTATGACCAATCTGAAATCACGGCATTAGCCGCAGCATCTATCGCATTAGAGATGCTGTATATCCAAGCTGCTAAAAAATAAGTCATTTATTTTCAATTGCATCATTAAGCCACCGATTGGTGGCTTTTTTATGTCCATATTTTATATAAGTGGTTATCAATTATACTAAAAATCAATAAATCGCATTTTTTGCTTATTGAATTGAGAATGATTTTTATTAACAATAATCTTGTAATTTACGTCTATATGTATTTTTCTACGGTAAAAAAAACATATTAACCTTGTAAATAGTGAAATATTTTTTATAAATAACAAATATTAGGCTAAAATTAATACTTTGTAACTTATTGTTATTGTTGCTAACTTAATATTAAAGGTGAACTAGTCAATTTGGCTATTATTCAGTAGGAGAAAAGTATGGCGTTAAATAATAAAGTTATCTTAGTTACTGGTGCAGCTCAAGGTATTGGTCGTGGTATCGCATTGCGTTTAGCGAAAGAAGGCGCTGATATCGCACTGGTGGATTTGAAAAAAGACAAGCTCCAAGATGTTGCCAAAGAAATTGAAGCGTTAGGCCGTAAAGTAACAACATTTGCCGCAGATATCAGTCAACGTGACCAAGTTTTTGCTGCGGTGGCTCATGCAGAAGCTCAATTGGGTGGTTTTGATGTAATGATTAATAACGCGGGGATTGCACAAGTTAAGCCAATCGCTGATGTTCGCCAAGAAGATATGGATTTAATCTTCAAAATCAACGTAGATGGAACCATGTGGGGCATTCAAGCTGCTAGTGAAAAATTCCAAGAACGTAAACACAAAGGAAAAATCATCAATGCATCCTCTATTGCAGGACATGATGGTTTTGCAATGTTAGGTGTTTACTCTGCCACAAAATTTGCCGTACGCGCATTAACGCAAGCCGCGGCAAAAGAATACGCCAGTTCAGGTATCACTGTGAATGCTTATTGCCCAGGTATTGTTGGGACAGATATGTGGGTAGAGATTGATGAGCGTTTCTCTGAAATCACAGGTACGCCAAAAGGTGAAACCTATAAAAAATATGTCGAGGGCATCGCATTAGGCCGAGCACAAACGCCTGAAGATGTCGCGGGGTTAGTTGCATTTTTAGCGAGTGATGACTCAGACTATATTACAGGACAATCAATTTTGACTGATGGCGGGATTGTGTATCGTTAATTAAGTACTCACTTATATTTGTATTAAAAACCGTATCTTATTTATTAGATACGGTTTTAGCACTAAGATATGTTAACTTTGATAAAATGATTGTTGGGCATCAATGCTAAAACTACGATGGTTATGTATAATCTCATCCTCTCTATGCATTAGTGCTATATTTTCTTTTTGGTGCTTGAAAACATTTATTTGTTCTATAAGTAAACTTCCTTCTTGGGGTATAAGTTTACCTTTTCTTCCTGCAAATATATGTTTTCTTTCCATATTATAATTATCTCTATTATTATAGTAAATAGTGTTTAGGAAATCATTTTTAATTTTAATGCCATTGTTAAATTCATTTGTTAATTGGCTCTCAAGTGAATTTATTGTGTTGTGTAAATCGCATAATTTATCCTTAGGAATAGATAAGCTTTGATTAAATGTATTGGGGTAAAATTTAGGATTTATGAGATCAATATAATTATTTACTTTAGTATCTAACTTTATGTTATAAAATGACAATTCATCATTTTCAACTCTTTTTTTAAGCTCTTCAATAGATTCCATTGTATCTAGTTCGTAACTGATATCCACTAATTTATACATCTCATCAACAAGTAGCATTGCTTTAGGGAGATAATATTCTTTATATGCATTAAGTTCATTTATTCCATTCGTTAATATACTATAGTTATAATGTACTTTATTATCAATAATTTTTGGGCAACGGTCCCTTATTTCTGTTAATATTTAATTCTTCACCTTTTATATCATTGATTGATGGCTTTATATTAGATGTATTGTCCATAATTTTATCTCCATTTTTATAAACTACGTTATTGGTTTTTTTTATTTTAACAATAGCTTTAATGGAAGTATAATTTATATTTCATATGTTATTCTAATTAATGTAATAACTAAATTTATCATAAATAATTATTATCTACTTAATGATTTTAAAATAGTTATTGCCTGTGTCCAAAGTAATGAACCTCCTTCATCTGAAAATAAATGGTGTTCACAATTAGGAAAGCGTTTTGCCAGTGTTTGCCCAAAATCAGGTGAATGAACGGAGCTGACATCTAATTGGCCATACCATAAAGAAACTGGGCATTGAATATCTTCAGGGGTGAATCCCCAAGGCTGTAAAGAGAGTAATAAATCCTGTACATAACCTTGATTACCTAGGGTAAAAGCTCGTCGAATACACGCAGTATAGGCATCAAGGAATTGTTCTTCATTATAAAGTTGTTGGTCAATATCTGCGCTGCAATTAAGAATAAATGCCAACAGCCACTCACCAGTGACATTCTTTAATAGCCAATCTGACAGGGCTTCAGGGGTGTTAAGAGCTTGTTCTTGCATGTTCACGACATCCGTGCGGAGCATCGCGCGAGTTGCAGGGTATTCAAATTGGTCTTGCCCAGACACAATAGACAGTGAAATAGGCTGGCAATAGTGGGCGATAGCCATGGCAAAAATAGCACCTTGAGAAAAACCAACGACAGAAAATTGGGTAATGGATTGCTCATTTAGCAGTGCTTGAACATCCATAGCAAAGCTTTTCAATGATTTTTCAGGGTGAAATGTGGATTCACCAAGGCCTGCACGTTCAGGAACAATCAAACGAATGTTCAGTTGTTCGAGTAAATCCAGACCAAACCCTAATGAACCACTCATCCCTGCTCCTGTACAAAAAACAACAGGGAAACCTGTTTTAGGGCCTGATTCAAACCAGCAAAATTGGCGGCTATCAGGTAATTTCATCGTGTGTTGATGTGTGTTGGTCAGTGGTGTGTTATACATGGTGAATTCCTAACACAGAGCAGGTACAGATTGGGTGATAAGATAGGTCAGTTAATAATTATTAAAACTGGCATTGTTATAGTTGCAATTTTAAAGTATTAAATAGGTAAAATGCAAAATATTATCTTAATAAATATCAATTCATTAATAATGAGAAGAGTAAAATGGCATTTTCTGAATCAGAAAAACAGATTTTGTTGGCAGTTAAAGGCGTCGGGCCTACAGTGATTAGCCGTTTAGAACAAATGGGGTTTAGTTCATTTGCACAATTGAGCGAAGCTTCCTACGATGAAATTTTAATTTATGGGGCAGCATTAACAGGCTCAAGTTGCTGGAAAAATAGCCCACAAGCGAAAAAAGCGGTAGAAGGGGCTATTTTAGCGGCTAAACAAGCGGTTAGGTTGCCATCTTAATCAGTTTGGTTTCTCATTTTCCATTTTTTACTGCGCAAGATATTGAGAACTTGTACTGTTATGGAAAAGAACATCGCAAAGTAGATATAGCCTTTTGATACATGAACTTGAACACTTTCGAGTAGTAAGGTGAAACCAACAAGAATTAAAAATGATAAGGCTAAGATTTTTACAGAAGGGTAGCGCTCAACAAAGTCGCCAATAGGTTTGGCCGCAAGCATCATAATGAGCACAGCGATCACGACCGCAGCCATCATGATAAATAAGTGGTCTGATAGCCCCACGGCCGTGATCACGGAATCTAAACTGAAGATAATGTCTAACAAAGCAATTTGAACGATAGCACCCCAAAATGAGCTCACTTTTTTATTTGCTAGGTTATTTTCACTTTCTCCTTCAATCGTATCAAAAATTTCTTGGCTTGCTTTCCAAATAAGGAAGATCCCACCTGCACATAATATGAGATCGCGAGCGGATACCACATGGTCAGCGACAGTAAAAAGCGGAGTGGTAAGGCGTGATAACCACGCAATAGAAGCCAGTAACGCAAGGCGCATCACCATTGCTGCAATAAGCCCAGTCCGTCTGGCACTATTTTGTTGGTGATTCGGAAGTTTGCTCACCACAATACTGAGGAAAATAATATTATCGATGCCTAGGACAATTTCTAATATGGTTAGTGTAGCGAGAGCCATCCAGGCATTGGGATCCAGTATCCACTCAAACATCTTGGTACCTTCTAATTAACGAATTAAACAGTGATAATAATTTATCGTCTGCTTTGGTACAGGCGATGGTTAGCGACTAACTTAAACTAAAATGCCGTGCTAGTAAGGGCGCGGTAAAATCTTTTTTAAGATAAAAACCACGTGGTAGCGTCATAATAGGCTGACCAAACTCACCAATAGCTTCTGTTAGTGCTTTATTGTTTGCGGCCTTAGGGCGAATTTGTAATACCTGCCCATGACGTGCAGTAATACTTTCCACTTTGCCTAACACAATGAGGTCCATTAACTCTTCCCAATCTTGCCGCAGCAACCGTTCTTCAAGCGGGGACGGGCTCCAAATTAATGGGTTTGCGACTCTGCGTTGTGAGAGTGGAATTTGCCTTTCCCCTTCAATAGGGAACCATAAAATACGGGACAGCTTGCGGCGAACATGGCTATTTTCCCATGTTAAACCACTGTTTCCTGTTAACGGTGCAACAGAAACAAAAGTGGTTTCAAGTGGAACACCATACCGGTCAATCGGAATGGTTTTTAATTCAATTCCAATATGGGCGAAATCTTGCTCTGCCTTACTTCCCGCACTCGCGCCTAAATAATATTCCAATAGCATACCAACCCAGCCTTTATCGCGCTTGAGATCCGGAGGAATAGGGATAGCAGCGTGTTGGGCGAGCTCACCAAGCGTGTAGCCAGCAAGAGCTTGCGCTCGGCTCATTAAGGTCGCTTCGTTATCAGGGGGTGGTGGTGCAATAAATGGCGTCATGGTTTGAATAGTAATGTATAAAAAGTAGCCAGTGAAAATACATATAACTCAAGAAGTATAACACTTTTTCTTTGGTATTTTTAACTATCTGATATATAGGGGTATAATATCATTTATTCATCCAAGTTATAAATTATTACAGAGGTTATTCAAGTTCATCCCAAGATAATCACAGGATCATGCACTAGGTTATCCACAGGATTTCTGGATAACTGTGAAAAACAGAGATTACTGTGTGTATTTACAGCCTTGACGAAACGGTTTTTATGACGCAAATCACAAAATATGAGTAAGTTAAGCACATATCTTGTGGATAAATACAACGTTGTTTGATCTTTGCTCAGTTAAAGTCCTAAGCATTTTAGTTAAAAAAGTCGTCAGTGGATAAAAGGCTATTTTGTTATTTACTTGTTTGATTTATCAGTGATTATTCAATTGTGCTTTTTTTTGATAAAAAAACGGCTTGGGGATATACCCTGATTACCATGAGGTTGTTCACATGGATATCCACAGAAAAAGTGAATAACATCCTTATTATTCATTTCATCTGTTTATAACTATCAATATTTTTCTAGGTTATCCTCAGAGGGTTTAAACCACGCAGATTTAAAATCAAACCAGCCAAAGGTATTCATTCGTACACCGCGCATGGTTTTTTGGCCTTGCAATTCAAGCCAATGATGAAAAACAGGGTGAAAAATTTGCGAGTCAACTAAACTTTCACACCAAGCTTCGACATCTAATTGGTTATTACGCCACTGATTAAGTTCATTGCTGAGAGTGTTATTAAGGCATTGTCGTAGCAATGGCATTTCGTACAAGGTTGCAAAGATGGAAAATTCGAGAGGTTTAAAAAAGTTAGCTGTTGCTAACCAAATATCACTTTCTCCATTGCCATTAAACCAATCATCGTAATCAATGATATTGATCTTAAGTTCCACACCTTGCATCTGTAAAACCCGTTTCATAATTTGGCTAATTGCATAGAACTCATGGTGGTGGCGATAAAAAGTGACAGTAAGCTCAGTTAAATCTTCAGGCTTGGGAAACAAGGTTAGCATTTTACTGTGATGCCAATGGAGTAACAGGCCATAAGCAGGTGCCCAATGGCGCTGATAAAAAGGTTCGCAATGTGCAAGTAGGTTGACAGGGGTTAAAAAGCTACATAACCACTTACGAACATCTTCACGCTGAGCTATCGGTGAACGCTGATCCATTAACAGGAAATAACAGCCTTCTTCCATACGACTTTCGAGCGAGCCATTATGGTGCTTATCACCATCCATTTTTAATGTTGTACAGACCATTTGCTCAGAGAGTTCAGGAACCACCCAAATGGTCACTTCATCGAGTAGCGCACGATAGCCAAAATAGCGGTCGAAAGCCGTAATGGTCAGCTTTTGTGGCAAGTTTTTTTCTACTTGATAAGGGCCAGTGCCGATTGGGCAACGGCTAAAGTTTTCGAGGCTCTCCCACTCTTTCGGTAAAATGGCGGCATGGTGGCTACCTAATAACCAAGGTAGTTGTTTATCAGGCTCACTTAACGTGATATCAATGACATAAGGCTGCGGTGAGCTAACGGATTGAATATGTGAGAATAGCGGCCAACAGGTTTTTAAGCGTAAAAGGGAATAAATAATATCGTCGGTAACCATTTCTCGCCCATGATGGAAATAAATAGCGGGGCGTAAATAAAAACGCCATTGGGTATCGCTGGTGGATTGCCAATGGTGGGCAAGGCCATCTTCTACTTCCCCTTTTTCCTCATTTATATGGGTAAGGCCATTAAATATTTGGCTCATCAAGTGAATTTCTGAGCGGCGCATTGGCGCACCAGGAAGCAATGTCGGGAAATCTCGATAATAAATAATTCGTAATAAATTCTTACCTTGTCGATAGCTGCGTTCCAGTTCAGACAATACCATTTGACGAATGGTTTCCTTATCACCCACTAGGGCGACAAGTTTTTCAATACTTTCTTCTTTGAGTAGTTGTTCAGCCTGTGCCTGCTGTAGCTCCAAGCCATTAACATGAAAAATAAGGGTAGAGCGTTTTCCTCGACCAGACTCTGCCTGCCAACTAAGCCAACCTTGTGACTGCATATTATTAAGCAGAGTACGGACATGACGGCGAGAGCAAAACAGCGTATCAGCGATGTCTTGTAGTGTTGTTTCACTGTCTTGGCCCTGAAAATGTTGCCAGAGACGAATGAATTGGGTTTGTAATCGCGAATTAGACATAAAAGAGGAACTCCGGCAAAAAATACATCAATTTTAATTTCCTAAATTCTCACGATAATAGAAGGTAGTAAGTAGCTCGTTTGGTCTGCAGTTGCAGGCCGACTCCCCCATTTAGAGTAATGGTGTATTATCACCGAGCCGGTTTTTACCGGCTTTTTTTTATTTTTTCGTCATATTTCTCGTTATAGCTGTGTTAGCTTCGTTCAGCTACCCTAGTCACATACTTATGTATGCTCCTAGGCGTATCCTCACTTGCCGCCTTGCTATAACGCGAACTATTTAGAAAAAATTGTTCAGTTAAAAGCAAAAATCTTATTTTGTTATTAATTATACAGGAAGAAATTAATGGGGAAGTGACTAAGGAGTGTAAAGCTGGTAAATATTGACAGGTTCCGCATTTATGGGAGTAAAAAATCTGAATGTGGGATACTCTAAATAGTTCATGTGGCGTGTAGCCGAGCGATGCTAACACCCACGCCACGTGAAATATGACGAGTATCTTAGCTCATGAATGCAGGGATTTGCTGCTCAAAATCCTTGATTTGGTCGACATGCTGCAACGTCAAACCAATACTATCCAAACCATTCATCATGCAGTGGCGACGGAAGCTATCAATTTCAAAATGATAGGTTTTATCACCCGCAGTTACTGTTTGAGCTTCTAAGTCTACCGTAAACTGGCAACCTTCATGGTCATTAACATAGTTAAACAGTTCATCGACTTCGGTTTCACTTAATTTAATTGGTAATAATTGGTTGTTGAACGAGTTACCATAAAAAATATCAGCAAAACTTGGGGCGATAACCACTTGAATACCAAAGTCAGTCAATGCCCAAGGTGCGTGCTCACGGGATGAACCGCAACCAAAATTTTCGCGAGCCAATAAAATACTTGCCCCTTTGAAAACTGGCTTATTTAAGACGAAATCAGGGTTCGGTTGTTGCCCGTTCTCATCTAAAAAGCGCCAGTCATTAAACAAGTGTTGGCCAAAACCAGTGCGAGTCACTTTTTGCAAAAATTGTTTAGGGATAATGGCATCAGTATCCACATTGGCTGCATCTAAAGGAGCAACAATCCCGACGTGTGTAATAAACTTTTCCATCATTTTCTCCTTAGATTTGAATATCACGTACATCAGCAAAATGGCCATTAATCGCTGCTGCAGCCGCCATTGCTGGGCTAACTAAGTGAGTACGGCCTGCTCGACCTTGGCGACCTTCAAAGTTACGGTTACTGGTTGATGCACAGCGTTCGCCAGGGTTTAAACGGTCGTTATTCATCGCTAAGCACATAGAGCATCCTGGCAAACGCCATTCAAAGCCCGCTTCAATGAAAATTTTATCTAAACCTTCTTGTTCCGCTTGGGCTTTAACAGGGCCAGATCCCGGAACAACGATGGCTTGCACGCCATTGGCAACTTTTTTTCCTTTAGCAATTGCAGCTGCTGCACGTAAATCTTCAATACGCGAATTAGTACATGAACCAATAAATACTTTATCAATTTTTACATCAGATAATTTAATACCGGACTCTAACCCCATGTAAGCTAATGCTTTCTCAGCAGAAGCTCGCTCAACAGGGTCTGCAAATGATTCTGGGGCAGGTATCGGTTGGTTAATGGCAATTACTTGCCCCGGGTTAGTTCCCCATGTGACTTGTGGTGCGATGCTACTTGCTTGAATAGTAATGACTTTATCAAATTGTGCATCATCATCAGTTTTTAACGTTTTCCAATACGCAACCGCGTCGTCCCACTGTTGGCCTTTAGGTGCAAATTGGCGACCTTTCATATAGGCAAAGGTGGTTTCATCTGGTGCGATAATCCCCGCTTTCGCACCTAATTCAATAGCCATGTTGCATACCGTCATACGGCCTTCCATGCTCAAGTTTTCGATGGCTTCACCGCAAAACTCGACAATATAGCCAGTACCGCCTGCGCTGCCAGTTGTACCGATAATCGCTAAAACGATATCTTTTGCGGTAATGCCAGCAGGAGCTTTGCCGACGACTTCAATTTTCATTGTTTTAGCGCGTGCTTGTTTCAGTGTTTGAGTCGCCATCACGTGCTCAACTTCTGACGTCCCGATACCAAAGGCTAATGAGCCAAATGCACCGTGTGTTGCGGTGTGGGAGTCTCCACACACAATAGTCATTCCCGGCAAAGTAATACCTTGCTCGGGCCCCATCACATGGACAATACCTTGGTATGGGTGATTCAAATCATATAAAGTTACGCCAAACTCTTTACAGTTTTTCATTAACTCTTGCATTTGAATACGAGCCATATCGCCACAAGCATTAATATCTTTGGTTTGCGTCGATACGTTGTGATCCATGGTGGCAAATGTTTTACTTGGTTGATGCAATGGGCGTTTTTTAGTTCTCAAACCATCAAATGCTTGAGGTGATGTCACTTCATGTACCAAGTGACGATCGATATAAATCAAAGGGATTTCATTTTCGACCTCACGGACAACGTGGGCATCATACAATTTTTGATATAAAGTCTTGGCCATGTTAAACCCCTTCTGCAATATAACGAGCAATAATATCGCCCATTTCACTGGTACTTATTGACTGACCTGCACCTGCTAAGTCTGATGTTCTATAACCTTCTTCTAAGGCTTTATTGACTGCACGCTCGATGGTATCTGCCGCATCCGTTTGGTCTAAGCTAAATCTTAACAGCATGGAAGCAGATAAAATTTGTGCAATTGGGTTAGCAATATTTTTTCCAGCAATATCTGGTGCAGAGCCGCCCGCAGGTTCATACAAACCAAATCCAGCTTCATTTAAACTCGCAGAAGGTAACATGCCCATGGAGCCAGTGATCATCGCACATTCATCAGAAATGATATCGCCGAACAAGTTAGAACATAACACTACATCAAATTGAGATGGGGCTTTGATCATTTGCATTGCTGCGTTATCGATATACATATGGCTGACGGCAACATCTGGGTATTCTTGAGCGATTTGGTTGACCACTTCACGCCATAATACTGAGCTTTGCAACACGTTTGCTTTGTCGATTGATGTGACTTTGTTATTACGTTTGCGAGCCGATTCAAAAGCAATACGTGCGATACGTTCGATTTCATAGCGGTGATAAACTTCAGTATCAAATGCATATTCTTCTTGGCCTTCACCTTTACGGCCTTTCGGTTGACCGAAGTAAATCCCACCGGTTAATTCACGGACACAAAGAATATCGAAACCTTGAGCTGCGATGTCTGCACGTAATGGGCAAAATGCTTCTAATGCTTGATATAAGCGAGCAGGCCGTAAATTACTGAATAATTTAAAATGCTTACGTAAAGGTAATAATGCACCACGTTCAGGCTGGCTATCGGGTGGTAAGTGTTCCCATTTAGGCCCACCGACAGAGCCAAATAATACCGCATCAGCTTCCTCACAACCTGTTACTGTAGCCTGCGGTAACGGTTCACCGTGTTTGTCGATTGCCGCGCCGCCAACATCGTATTCAGTGGTGTTAATTGTTATTGCAAAACGTTTACTGATAGCGGCTAAAACCTTGTGAGCTTGCGCCATCACTTCTGGACCGATGCCATCTCCCGGTAATACGGCAATTTTATAGTTAGACATTGTTAAACTGCTTCCTTTGTGTTTGATTGTGATTCTTGATTTATTTTTTGTTTTTCTTTTTCAACTTGTTCAGAGCGCCAAATGCTATTTAATACATGCACCATGGCTTTCGCTGAAGATTCGACGATATCTGTTGCTAATCCCATCCCGTGGAACTTACGGTTATGGCATTCAACCACGATATCCACTTGGCCTAACGCATTTTCACCATGGCCCTTAGCAGATAACTGGTACGAGACTAATTTCATAGGGAATTGTGTGATGTTGCTGATGGCTTGGTAGATGGCATCAACGGGGCCATTACCGGTCGCCGCTTCAGACTTCACTTCATCGCCACACTGCATTTTGACTGTTGCTGTTGCAACAATACTAGAGCCTGATTGTGTACTGAAATAGTCCATCACGAAGTGGTCAGTTTCATCTTGTTGTTTCGTAAAGAAAGCTAAGGCTTCTAAGTCATAGTCAAAGACTTGACCTTTTTTATCAGCTAAATTCAAAAATGCAGTATACAATTCATCCAATTTGAAGTCTTTACCTTCGTGATACCCCATTTCCTCCATACGGTGTTTAACAGCGGCACGGCCTGAACGTGAGGTTAAATTTAATTGTTGTTCTTTTAAGCCGATAGACTCTGGTGTCATGATTTCGTAGGTTTCACGATTTTTCAACACACCGTCTTGGTGAATACCTGATGAGTGAGCAAATGCGTTACTACCCACAACGGCTTTATTAGCTGGAATTGGTGTATTACATAATTGGCTAACTAATTGGCTGGTACGGTAAATTTCTTTGTGATTAATATTGGTATGCACATTCAACATTTGCTCGCGCAATTTAATGGCCATAATCACTTCTTCTAATGCCGTGTTGCCAGCGCGTTCGCCTAAGCCATTGATGGTACCCTCGACTTGGCGGGCACCGGCTTGTACAGCACTGATTGAGTTAGCAACGGACATCCCTAAATCATCATGGCAATGCACAGAAATAACAGCTTTATCGATATTTGGCACACGGTTATACAAATCAGTGATAATTCCGCCAAACTGGTAAGGAGTTGTGTAACCTACAGTATCTGGGATATTGATTGTTGTTGCACCTGCATTAATAGCCGTTTCTACGATACGACATAAATTATCAGGATCAGTACGGCCCGCATCTTCACAGGAGAATTCAACGTCATCGGTATAGCGTCTTGCGCGCTTAATGGAATTAATTGCCATATCCATTACGCCATCAAAGGATTTATTTAATTTCTTCTCCATATGTAAATTGGAGGTAGCTAAGAAAATATGGATACGAAAGGCTTCGGCAACCTTTAATGACTCAGCTGCAACATCAATGTCATTTTCAATACAACGCGCTAATGCACAAATTCGGCTGTTTTTGATTTCTCTCGCGATGGTTTGTACGGATTCGAAGTCACCCGGTGAAGAGACTGGGAAACCCGCTTCAATGATATCAACCCCTAAACGCTCTAATGCGAAGGCAATTTGTAATTTTTCTTTGACTGACAAACTTGCCTGTAATGCCTGCTCACCGTCGCGTAAGGTGGTATCGAAGATAATGACTTGGTTGCTCATATTGTGTTCCTCATATCGAATTTTGTTTTTTGCTTAGAGTTATGTTCTTCCAAAGCCGCAGGCATAAAAAAACCCGCGGGTTGCGCGGGTTTTTAATGTTTGTGGACAGTTTGTTTCTATTTTTCGTCCATAAGCATACCGCGCAAATTTAATGCGAGTAGTAGTAGGCTTAGTAGGCGAATAGAAAATGTCATTTTAACTGTCTCTCTTGAGTATCTTAATCAAACTGTATTTATTGATACGTTATCTTAAAGTTAATGTCAATCATAGATTTTTAGCATATTTTTACCAATCATGAATTATGGCTTCTGGCTGGTGGTTGTTGCTGTTTTTTTTGTGTATCCCTTCTGTTTTGTCTGGATTTTTGCGTTGTTATAAGGGTAAAATTCTTTTACTATGCTCATTCAAATGTCTTCATGATTAAAGCTATTGATTTTTATGCGGTTTTTATTTTTTGATGTAAGGTGAGACTCAAGGTAGGGAATGAATCATCTTCGCCAATACTTTTTAATTAAGTTAATTATCTAATAAATGAGTATTTAAAAAATAATCTGATAATGAGAATATTTATTGATTCTACATACGATTTATTATGATTTCTTGCAAAAATTGCTTTATTATTTTTACGGTGAGTGATTGCAAGGTTAATAAGTGGTTATCATTCATTATTTTGATGAATATTTACGTTTTATAATGATATTTATACTGCAAGTTTAATTAATAGGTAAAGTAATATAAACGTCGTTTTAATAAATGCAGGGAAAGCGAAATGACTTATTATCTATAAGTTGTTTTAAGAATAATATTTAATGAATTTATATATTCGTCGGTTTTTTAAGATGAATGACTCTTTTCGTTAATGAAAAATGATAAATATATTAGTGGAGTAAAAATGACTGATTTTGATACAATTTCAACAGCTAAAAAAGACAGTAGCGATATTCATTTACGTAATGTTGATCTCAACCTATTAACGGTTTTTGACGTGGTTATGCAGATGCAAAACGTGACAAAAGCAGCGCAAGTTCTAGGGATGTCTCAACCTGCGGTGAGTAACGCGGTTTCACGTTTAAAATCAATGTTTAATGATGAGTTGTTTGTCCGGTATGGGCGTGGCATTCAGCCGACATCTCGTGCTAAGCAATTGTTCGGGCCTATTAGGCAAGCATTACAACTAGTTCATAATGAATTACCTAGTGCAGGTTTCAATCCACAAACTAGTGATCGAGTATTTAATTTATCTATTTGTTCACCGTTAGATATTCGTCTAGCTGCTATTATTGTCGAAAAATTTAAGGTAGTTTCGCCTAATATTAATATAGTCATTCATTCTTTTATGGATAATAAAATTGCTCATCAATTAAAATACCAAGAAATGGATTTTTTCCTTGGCTATAATCAATTAGAAAAAACAGAATTTCAACATCAGGTTTTATTTGATGATGAATTAGTGTTAGTGGTGGCTAGTCATCACCCGCGTATTGGTAATTCAATTTCTGAAATTGAACTAAATAATGAACGTCATGCGATTATGTCAATGGATAACATGGGGTCATTTAGTAAACCTTATTATAATAATACTGAGTTATCGCATACGATTAGCTATCAAGGTACTGACTTAAATAGTGTATTGAGTATTGTTGCTCAAACTGATCTCGTCGCGATTGTACCAAAATGGCTAGTGAGTCATTACTTTGGGAAACTAAAATTACGAACATTATCGTTGCCATGGCTTCGAGATACACTGCCTTGCTATTTAACTTGGCATGAATCAACGGTCAGGGATAAAGGCCATCAATGGATGAAATCTCAATTTACTCAATTAATTGAAGAGCTCTCTGAACAGGCTGTTGCTGCATAGTACTCCTATTTAAAAATTGCTAGAGGTTGTTGGCGAGCTCAGACATTGTGAGTAATAAATAACGCATATTGTTAAGGGGTAATAACAAATGAGATTGCCCCTTAAAGCTAACAACCTCTATATTTCTATAGATGCACTTATAACAAAATAGATACGCCAACAAGATAATTAACTCACTATCGTGAGCGTTATGATGAGTTTTGTAGCAGACATAACATTTGCACAAAATTTACATATAAATGCTTTTCACGCATCTCTTTAGTCGATACACTGCGAATATTCAGCTAACACTTGTAAGCTGAAATAATAAGAATAGTTAAGTGCTTGTGAATGTACCGAGTAACTTATATCGATAATGACCTATAGGGAATACACTTTGATTACTGAAAATCTATATCCATACCACTTGGTTAATCGCTTACGTAGCAGGGTTACTGCGCACGAATCGGCGAACCGGATAGCTTTCAGTCAATGGGATAACGGGCAACAGAGCTCATTAACTTGGGGGGAGATAGGTGAGCGTACATCAGCGATTTCTCGTCGTCTCTTAGCATTAAACGTTATCACACAAGAAAATATTGGGTTATTTGCCCATAACAGCATGAATTGGTCATTGGTTGACTTTGCCGCGTTACAAATTAGGGCTGTCACAGTGCCACTTTATGCAACTAGCAGTGTTGAGCAGGCGGCGTATATTATTAATGATGCCAATATTAAAGTGTTGTTTGTTGGGGAAGATATGCAATATCAAGTTGCATGCCAATTACCGGCTCTTTGCCCCCAATTAACGACGATTATCGTGATGAATGACAATATTGAGTTGGCTGATATTTCAATCGACACCCTGCATTTATCCACATTTATGGCGCAAGCACAAACCGAATACCAAACGGAACTTGATGAGCGCATCGCTGCACATAATCTCGGTGATTTATTTACCATCATTTATACATCAGGCACTACTGGAGAGCCCAAAGGCGTTATGTTGGATTACTACAACATGGCTGCCCAACTGTATCTCCATGACGAACGATTACAACTAACCGCTGACGATGTTTCTTTAAGTTTTTTACCGCTTTCACATGTTTTTGAACGTGCGTGGAGCTTTTACGTTATGCACGTTGGGGCGTTAAACGTTTATTTAACAGACACCAATCAAGTTCGGGAAGCATTAGCGGAGGTAAAACCGACCGTGATGTGTGCGGTTCCCCGTTTTTATGAAAAAGTTTATTCAGCAATACACAGTAAAGTGGCAAAAGCACCTCTCATTCGTAGGGCGCTATTTCGCTGTGCAATATCCCTTGGCAAGCGCCGTGTGAAAGCCTTAACAAAAGGCCACAACCCCTCTTTAGTTAACCGCGCTATTTTTCCGATGGTTGATAAACTGGTTCTCAGTAAAATTCGCGAAGGGTTAGGAGGTCGAATTCGTTTCATGCCAGCCGCTGGCGCCCGTCTTGATGACGATGTGATTGCATTTTTCCTTTCAGCAGGGGTAAATATCAAATATGGCTATGGCATGTCAGAAACCTGTGCCACGGTATCTTGCTGGGAAGAAGGTAAATACCCATTAGGTTCGATAGGTACACCGTTATCTTCTGTTTCAGTGCGTATTGGTAAAGACGATGAAATACAAGTAAAAGGGCCAGTGGTCATGAAAGGCTATTTCAATCGACCAATTGAAACCTTGGATACGTTTACAGCAGATGGCTGGCTAAAAACGGGTGATGCAGGAAAGATTGACGAACAAGGCAATTTATATATTACGGATAGGCTAAAAGATTTAATGAAAACGTCTAACGGAAAATATATTGCACCACAGATGATTGAAGGCGTATTAGGACAAGACAAGTTTATTGAACACATCGCAGTCATTGCAGATGCGCGTAAGTTTGTTTCAGCGCTGATCGTGCCTTGCTATGACAGCTTAGAAGAATATGCCCATTCAATAAACCTGAAATATCGAGATCGTTTAGAACTCTTAAAAGACTCGAATATTGTGGCATTATTTGAAAATCGCTTAAAAGATTTACAAAAGAATATCGAAAATTTCCACCAAGTTAAGCGTTTTACATTGCTACCAACCACATTTTCAATGGAAAAAGGTGAATTAACACCAACTTTAAAATTGCGTCGTAAAATCATTTCTGAGCGCTATCAATTAGAAATTGAATCGATGTACAAAGAATAATTTACCATCTAATTATCTGGCTTACCTGTATTATGGGTAAGTCAGTTCTTGTTTTTGTTTTGTTCTTATTTATTCAGATAATCACTTAATATTAAAACCAGAATACTTCCAACTAATTAAAGTTGCACTGTTTTTTCATTCATAGTAGTCATTATTTCTCCCTTTATTTTTATACGCAGTCAATTTATCTATCAAATACCCATGTTCAAGATGATGTGAAATTTTCGTGATCCTTGCACTTAAATGGTGTTTGCTTCGTTTCAGCCAGAGCGATATGTTAATAGCACGAATTCCACAATTTAAATGATAAAAATAAAGAGGTAGTTCATACCTCTTCACTTGCAAATAATGTCTGGGGGCAAACTCATGGAGATGTTGTCGGGAGCGGAAATGGTCGTCAAGTCGTTGATTGACCAAGGAGTAAAGCACGTGTTTGGTTATCCAGGCGGTGCAGTATTAGATATTTATGATGCACTTCATACGGTTGGTGGGGTAGAACATATTTTAGTGCGCCATGAACAAGCCGCCGTTCATATGGCAGATGGTTATGCACGCTCAACAGGGGATGTTGGGGTTGTTTTAGTGACATCTGGTCCTGGGGCAACAAATGCGATTACCGGTATTGCGACGGCTTATATGGACTCCGTACCAATGGTGGTGTTATCAGGGCAGGTTGCAAGCTCGCTAATTGGTAACGATGCGTTTCAAGAGTGCGATATGGTTGGAATCTCAAGGCCAATAGTTAAGCACAGTTTTTTAATTAAAAGCGCAGAAGAAATTCCTGAAACCATCAAGAAAGCGTTTTATATTGCAGCAAGTGGCCGTCCAGGGCCTGTGGTGATTGATTTTCCTAAGGACACCGTTAACCCGGCTTTGAAGTTTGCTTACCGTTATCCAGAGAACGTTTCTCTGCGGTCTTATAACCCTACATTACAAGGACACAAAGGCCAAATCAAAAAAGCATTAACTAAATTGGTTTCGGCCAAAAAACCAGTTTTCTATATTGGCGGAGGGGCGATTAACGCGAATTGCTCTGCTGAACTTATAGAGTTGGCAGAAAAACTGCAATTACCAGTGGTATCAACCTTAATGGGATTAGGGGCTTTCCCAGAAACGCACAAGCAATCCGTGGGAATGCTTGGGATGCATGGAACCTATGAAGCCAACAAGGTGATGCATAACTCGGATGTAATTTTTGCCGTAGGGGTTCGTTTTGATGATAGGACAACGAACAATTTAGAAAAATATTGCCCAAATGCGACCGTCATTCAAATTGATGTTGACCCAACGTCTATCTCAAAAACGGTCAATGCCGATATCCCAATTGTTGGTGATGCAAAACTCACATTAAAACAAATGTTAGGTCAGTTAGACCAGGCTTCAGCCAAACAAGACAACCAAGCACTCACTGCGTGGTGGAAAGAAATTGAGCAATGGCGCAATAAGCAATGTTTACGTTACGAAATAAGCCAAACAAAAGTTAAACCACAGCAAGCCATTGAAATGATTTATCGTTTAACGAAAGGTGAAGCGTATGTAACGTCTGACGTTGGGCAGCACCAAATGTTCGCCGCATTGTATTATCCCTTTGATAAACCTCGCCATTGGATAAACTCAGGAGGACTCGGTACGATGGGCTTTGGCTTACCTGCTGCTTTAGGAGTGAAATTAGCGCATCCAAAATCGACCGTTGTCTGTGTGACAGGGGATGGTAGCATCCAGATGAACATTCAAGAGCTTTCAACCGCTCTGCAATATGGCTTACCGGTTTTAGTGCTCAACTTAAATAATGGTTTCTTAGGCATGGTAAAACAGTGGCAGGATATGATTTATCAAGGCCGTCACTCACAATCTTACATGCAATCATTGCCTGATTTCATCAAGTTAGCACAAGCGTATGGCCACGTTGGTATTTCGATAGCAACACCTGATGAGCTAGAAGAAAAACTAAAACAAGCCCTTGTTGAAGTGAATGAAAATCAGCGATTAGTTTTCGTTGACGTCAATATTGATGAAACTGAGCACGTTTATCCAATGCAGATCCGTGGTGGTGCAATGGATGAAATGTGGTTGAGCAAAACAGAGAGGACCTGATCATGCGTCGTATTTTATCCGTTTTATTAGAAAATGAATCAGGTGCTTTGTCCCGTGTCATAGGTCTGTTCTCTCAGCGTGGTTATAATATTGAAAGTTTGACCGTTGCACCAACAGATGACCCAACCTTGTCACGTATGACTATCCAAACTAAAGGGGATGCAAAGGTTCTGGAGCAAATTGAGAAACAATTGCATAAACTGGTTGATGTGTTGCGCGTCAGCGAGCTGACGGCGTCAGCACATATTGAGCGTGAAATCATGTTAGTGAAGCTACAAGCCTCTGGATATGGGCGTGATGAAGTGAAGCGCTGTGCAGATATTTTCCGTGGACAAATTGTTGATGTCACCCCAACGCTTTATACCGTTCAGCTAGCGGGAACAAGCGAAAAACTGGACGCTTTCATCGAATCAGTGCGTGGTGTTGCTGAAATTGTTGAAGTTGTACGCTCAGGGATCGTCGGTGTTTCGCGCGGTGATAAAATTATGCGATGAAAAATTTATCTTCCGAAGGTAGAATAATCGCGTTTAAGGCCCCGAATGACTCGGGGCTATTCCCAAAATTGTAAAGAGGTTAACGTGAAACTGGATGAGATAGCCCGTCTAGCGGGTGTTTCCCGCACAACGGCTAGTTATGTGATCAACGGCAAGGCCAAGCAGTATCGAGTCAGCGATAAAACTGTAGAAAAAGTGATGGCAGTCGTCAGAGAGCACAATTACCATCCAAATGCAGTTGCTGCGGGGCTACGAGCAGGGCGTACCCGTTCTATAGGGTTAGTGATCCCTGACTTGGAAAATACGAGCTATACCCGTATAGCAAATTACCTTGAAAGGCAGGCGCGTCAGCGTGGTTATCAATTGTTGATAGCATGCTCAGAAGACCAACCCGACAATGAAATTCGTTGTGTTGAACACCTTTTACAACGACAAGTTGATGCCATAATTGTTTCTACAGCATTACCGCCAGAACATCCGTTCTATCAGCGTTGGGCGAATCGTTCTTTACCGATTATCGCACTGGATAGAGCCCTTGAAAAAGAACACTTTATTAGTGTTGTTGGTGATGACCAAGAAGATGCTTTCATGATTTCAGCGGAATTACGCAAATTTAAAGCTGAATCGGTATTGTATTTGGGTGCGTTACCTGAGTTATCAGTCAGTTATCTACGCGAGCAAGGTTTCCGTAAAGCATGGCATGAAGACCCACGCAAGATTGATTACCTGTATGCAAATAGCTATGAACGCGATTCAGCTGCAGAGGTTTTTGCTCATTGGCTTGATAGTGGTAACAAGATGCCAGACGCACTATTTACAACATCATTCTCCTTACTACAAGGCGTGCTAGATGTCGCATTGAAGCGCAGTGGACGTTTACCTGAGCATATGGTTATTGCCACATTTGGTGATAATGAATTATTAGACTTCCTTGAATGCCCAGTGCTTTCTTTGGCACAGCGTCATAGAGACATCGCTGAACGCATCTTAGAATTGGTACTCGCCAGCCTTGATGAAAAGCAAAAACCAGAACCTGGTATTACACGTATTCGTCGTGATTTATGTCGCCGTGGAAGTTTAGGTCGTAAGCAGTAATGAAATAGATTTAACTTTAATCGAACAGTGAATATTTACACGATAATGAGTGATGTTGGTCACAATAATGAGTAATATAACGGCCCCTATCTTGTAGGGGCTTTTTTTTTATAGGCTAAATTTAGGTAAATATTTAACTTTAGGATTTATCTTAATCGGCTTGTTGCTGATTTTAAAATGAAAGCTAAATCGGATGAATAAATTAATATAAATTTATTGTGGTTGTATTACTGATTTGTGCGATAAATATTTTGAAGTAAATTACTGTTTATTAAAACAGTAATTTACTTTATTGATATATAATGATTTTATTTTATTAGCGGCACGCTTTGGGCCTATTTAAAAATTAATGATTATTTGAGGACTCAACAGAAGTAAATAACCGGTACAAGATACACTGATTAAAAATGAGACATAAGTTGAATTTCCATTAATTTGTATGATTTTGCAGCAAACTATTATGTTAGCGCTTATTTAGGTGATACTTAATAAAATATGTTAATCATATCAACTTGTTATTTCCCATTTTATTTCCAAGTTAGATTTTACCTCTCCTTATTTTTTCTGAATTGTTCTGTAAATAAAGCTAAAGCCGGATGCTACTGGCTTGACAACGTTTTCATACCATTCGTAAACTTTATATGTGGTGAATTGTGGGGTAAAGTGGGTGAGTTGAAAATAAAAGGGGTTTAATCGGGTATGTTTCGTGGGGCAACACTGGTTAATCTCGACAGCAAAGGGCGTCTAACCGTGCCAACTCGTTATCGAGGAATGCTGAACGAGGAATCGAAAGGGCAAATGGTTTGTACCATTGACCTTCACCAGCCATGCCTGTTGCTTTATACCTTACCCGAATGGGAGATTATCGAGGAAAAACTTTCTCGATTATCGACGATGAACCCAGCAGAACGACGCGTGCAACGGCTGTTATTAGGTCATGCAAGTGAATGCCAAATGGACAACGCGGGGCGTCTTTTGTTAGCCAGTACATTGCGTCAACACGCAGGGCTAACCAAAGAGGTCATGTTGGTTGGCCAGATTAATAAATTTGAACTTTGGGATGAACAGACTTGGTATCAGCAAGTGGAAGATGATATTGCCGCTGAGCGCCTTACCAATGAACCACTTTCAGCCCGCTTACAGGATTTGTCACTTTAATAATGACGCAACAGCAATTTAAACACGTAACAGTATTACTGGATGAAGCCGTGAACGGCTTAAACATTAAACCTAACGGTATCTATATCGATGGCACCTTTGGTCGTGGTGGCCATTCAAGGTTGATATTAAGCCAGCTTGGCGCACAAGGAAGGTTAATCGCCATTGACCGTGATCCAGAAGCAATAAAAGCGGCACAAGCTATTGATGACCCACGTTTTATGATTAAACATGGCCCATTTTCTGCGATTGCAGAGTATGTGGAAGAAGAAGGGTTAGCAGGGAAAATTGATGGCGTATTACTGGATCTAGGGGTTTCTTCACCGCAGTTAGATGACCCAGAGCGCGGTTTTTCCTTTATGCGTGACGGGCCGTTAGATATGCGAATGGACCCAACCAGAGGGCAATCTGCACAGCAATGGTTGATGGACGCAGAAGCGGATGACATTGCTTGGGTATTGAAAACCTTTGGAGAAGAGCGTTTTGCGAAACGAATTGCCAGAGCGATTGTTGAACGTAACCATAACCCAGAAGAAGAGCCATTAACACGTACACGGCATCTTGCAGAGTTAATTGCCAAAGTCAGTCCGATGAAAGACCGACATAAACACCCTGCAACACGTAGCTTCCAAGCGATTCGTATTTATATCAATAGCGAATTGGAAGAGATTGAAAAAGCATTAGAAGGCGCAATGAACGTTTTAGCACCAAAAGGGCGCTTATCGGTTATCAGCTTCCATTCTTTGGAAGATAGATTAGTAAAACGGTTTATTCGCAAAAATAGTAAAGGGCCATCAGTACCAGCCGGTATTCCACTGACTGAAGCGCAAATTAAAGAATTAGGCGCAGCGCAGTTACGTGACCTAGGTAAGATGAAACCTTCGGAAAACGAAATTGACGAAAATCCTCGCGCACGGAGTTCTGTGTTGCGGTTTGCTGAAAAGGCGGCGGAATAATGGTTCCAGAAAGGCACAGCCTAGCTCGCGTCATTGGGCGTGATTTATTTCGTTATGGCATCGTTCCTTTGATTTTATTGGCTGCAATTATAATTAGTGCCGTTTTTGTTGTGACTACCGCACATGAGACGCGTTTGTTAACGGCAGCTAAAGATAAATTGTATGAAGAAAAAGACTTATTAGATATCGAATGGCGCAATTTGATCCTTGAAGAAAACGCCCTTGCGAGCCATAGCCGAATAGAACGTTTGTCGGTTGAAAAATTACAGATGGTACAAGTTGAACCATCACAAGAAAAAATTATTGTTTCTAAGCAATAAAAAGGTTCCTAATGAAAGCACCAAAAACAGCGAAAAATAAGAAACAAGAAGAAAGTACCAGCTTTGTCCGCTGGCGCTTTATTTTGCTGTGCGGATGCATTGTCTTGGCGTTAGCAGGGTTGCTGACGCGGGTGGCTTATCTGCAAATTATCGCACCAGAGAAACTGGTGAAAGAAGGTGATATGCGCTCTTTACGAGTGCAAGAAGTCGCAACTTCTCGAGGCATGATCAGCGACCGAGAAGGGCGGCAACTGGCGGTGAGTGTGCCAGTTAATGCAATTTGGGCTGACCCCAAAGAAGTGTTCGAAAAAGGGGGGATCAGCAATGACGAGCACTGGAAAGCATTAGCTGATGCCCTTGAGATCCCACTAGAACAAATTACCAGCAAAATATCGGCCAATCCAAGAGGCCGTTTTGTGTATTTAGCGCGTCAAGTTAACCCATCTATTGGCGATTACGTTAAAAAACTAAAAATACCCGGTATTTACTTACGCAAAGAGTCTCGTCGTTATTATCCATCAGGCCCAGTTACCGCTCACTTATTGGGGGTAACAAATATTGATGGCGAAGGCATTGAAGGTGTCGAGAAAAGCTTTGACCGTTGGTTAAAAGGTGCACCAGGTGAACGTACAGTTCGCAAAGACCGTAATGGGCGAGTGATTGAAACGATTTCCTCCGTTGACAGCCAAGCTGCGCATAATCTGACATTAAGTATTGATGAACGCATTCAATCCATTGTTTACCGTGAATTAACACGTGGTGTACAGGAAAATAAAGCTGAATCGGGCGTGGCAATTTTAGTGGATGTTCATACCGGTGAAATTTTAGCAATGGCAAATAGTCCATCCTATAACCCAAATAATTTAACGGGTACATCAATGGATGCGATGCGTAACCGTGCTATTACCGATATTTTCGAGCCGGGCTCAACAGTGAAACCCATGGTGGTAATGAGTGCGCTACACAACAAAATTATTAAAGAAAACTCAGTAATTAATACTTATCCATATCGTATTAGTGGTCATGAGATCAAAGACGTAGCACGGTATGCTGAACTAACAATTACTGGGATTTTACAGAAGTCGAGTAACGTAGGTGTTTCAAAACTTGCGTTAGCGATGCCTGCCACTGAGCTGGTGGATGTGTATAGCCGCTTTGGGTTTGGCAAGCCGACTAATCTGGGGTTAGTCGGGGAAAGTAGTGGCATCTTTCCAAGTAAAAAAACACGGTGGTCTGATTTAGAAAGGGCCACCTTTTCTTTTGGCTACGGGCAAATGGTAACACCGTTACAGTTAGCGCGAGCCTATGCAACTATCGGTAGTTTTGGTATTTATCGGCCATTATCTATCACGAAGGTTGACCCTCCTGTGTCAGGAACTCGTGTTTTTCCTGAGCCGATCATGCGAACAGTGGTTCATATGATGGAAAGTGTGGCTTTACCCGGAGGCGGGGGAGCACGAGCAGCAATTAAAGGCTATCGCATTGCTATTAAAACAGGGACTGCGAAAAAAGTGGGTCCTGAAGGGCGTTACGTTGAGAAATATTTAGCTTATGCCGCGGGTGTGGCTCCTGCGAGTAACCCACGCTATGCGTTAGTGGTGCTCATCAATGAGCCTAGTGCAGGTAAATACTACGGTGGTGCGGTATCTGCACCGATATTTGGTTCAATCATGGGAGGGGTTCTACGGTTGATGAACGTTGAACCCGATGCATTGCAACCAAATGAACAAAATGAAATTGTAAATAGTCAAAAAGAGGTTAAAAGTGGCAGATCGTAATCTTTGTGATCTACTCTCACCCTTTGGTGTGAGCACAACTCCAATCTCACTGCGTGAGATGACGCTAGACAGTCGAAAGGCTGCCGCGGGCGATCTGTTTATTGCAATAAAAGGCCATCAATCAGATGGGCGACACTATATTCCTCAAGCAATTGCTCAAGGGGTTTCTGCTGTGATAGCGGAAGCGGAAGGTGAAGCTGTTGAAGGTGAAATTCGTTTCGTTCATGGCGTCCCTGTCATTTATTTAAATGACCTGAATAATCGTTTATCAGCCCTTGCGGGGGAGTTTTATCAGCAGCCATCAGCTAATATGAAACTCGTTGGTGTGACGGGTACAAACGGTAAAACAACGACGACACAATTAATTGCTCAGTGGGCTCAAGGGCTAGGGGAAACTAGCGCTGTAATGGGAACCGTGGGTAATGGCCTATTAGGCCATGTGTCGCCAAGCGAAAATACTACCGGCTCTGCGGTAGATATCCAACTTGAATTGACCCAATTATTGAACCAAAAAGCGACATTAACAGCGATGGAAGTGTCTTCCCATGGCTTAGTGCAAGGCCGAGTTGCTGCCTTACAGTTTGATGCCGCGGTGTTTACCAATTTAAGTCGTGATCACCTTGATTATCATGGCGATATGGAAAGCTATGAAGCCGCAAAATGGCTGTTGTTTTCCACGCATAATACAAAATCGCAAATCATTAATGCGGATGATGCTATTGGCTTGAAATGGCTACAACGTTTACCACAGGCGTGCGCAGTGACCATGGAAAACCGCATTCCAAATGACTGGCAAGGCCCATGGCTAAAAGCCACTGAGGTTGAATATCACGATAAAGGTGCCAGCATCCATTTTGATTCCTCATGGGGAAATGGGCGCTTTGAAAGCCCATTAATGGGTGCATTTAATGTCAGCAATTTATTAGTGGCAATGGCAACTTTACTAATGATGGATTATCCGTTAGATAAACTGCTGGCTACTACCTCTTCATTATCACCAGTATGTGGGCGTATGGAAGTATTCAGTGCACCGAATAAACCGACAGTCGTCGTTGATTATGCGCATACTCCTGATGCCTTAGAAAAAGCTTTAGCGGCAGCACGCTTACATTGCAAAGGTCAATTATGGTGTGTATTTGGTTGCGGTGGTGACCGTGACAAAGGCAAGCGTCCACTAATGGGGGCTGCTGCAGAAGAGTATGCAGATAAAATCGTGATCACAGACGACAACCCGCGCAGTGAAGACCCTATCGATATTATTAATGATATTATGGCGGGCTTATTAGATTCCAGCCGTGCTTTGGCCATACCGGGTCGTCCAGAAGCCGTGACAAACACTATTTTGCAGGCATCTCCTGATGATGTGATTGTGATTGCAGGTAAGGGGCACGAAGATTATCAAATTATTGGTCAGCGCAAGTTAGATTACTCAGACCGTCTAACGGTAGCTCGTTTGTTGGGGGTAATCGCATGATCTCTTTAACCCTCGCTCAACTGGCACAAATTACCCAAGGGCAGATTGAATCTGCTCCAGACACCAATGCAATGGTTAACGCGGTTAGTACTGATAGCCGCAAAATTGCTGAAAATTGCCTATTCATTGCGTTAAAAGGTGAGCGCTTTGACGCCCATGATTTTGTACAGCAAGTCGTTATGGCGGGCGCTAAAGCGTTACTCGTTGAGCGCAAACTGGAAGTGGATTGCTCACAAATCATTGTGAAAGACACGCGTATTGCGATGGGCCAACTGGCTGCATGGGTTCGTCAGCAGAGTAGAGCCCGGGTCGTTGGCTTGACGGGGTCTTCAGGCAAAACATCGGTCAAAGAAATGACTGCGTCCATTTTATCTGAGCGCGGTAAAACCTTATATACTGCTGGTAATTTAAACAACGATATAGGTGTGCCTTTGACCCTATTTCGTTTAACCCATGATGATGATTTCGCAGTGATAGAAATGGGCGCTAATCATCCAAATGAAATTGCCTACACAACCAATATTGTCAAACCAGAAGCCGCATTAGTTAACAATTTATTTGCTGCACACTTAGCGGGTTTTGGTTCACCGGAAGGGGTTGCTAAAGCGAAAGGTGAAATTTATCAAGGTATTCCAGAAGAAGGAACCGCAATTGTTAACCTTGATAGCTACAGTGAAAAGTGGCAGTTTCAGCCACGTCAAACCGTTTGGTATTACTCACTAACGCCACAAGCAAAAGTGGATTTCTATCCTTCTGATATCCAAGTGAACCAGCTGACAACGGATTTTGTGTTACACACTCCCGTTGGTAGTGTTGATATCACCTTGCCATTACCAGGGCTGCATAACATCGCTAATGTGTTAGCGGCGAGTGCATTAGCCATTTCAGTCGGTGCTAGCCTCGACAATATTAAAAATGGCTTAGCGAAAACGAAGTCGGTACCGGGGCGGTTATACCCTGTGCGCTTAGCGGAGCACAAGGTGGTTTTAGACGACACTTATAACGCAAATGATGGTTCGATGATCGCAGCAATCCATGTTCTCGAAAAAATGCCAGGTTACCGCATCTTAGTGGTGGGGGACATGGGTGAACTGGGCGATTATGCAGAAGATTGCCATCAGCGTGTTGGTGTCGCCGCTAAACAAGCAGGCTTAGACAAAGTATTCAGTGTTGGTCAATTAAGTGAGTTGATCAGCCAATTTAGTGAATGTGGTGAGCATTTCACAGTGAAATCCGATTTATTAACCCGACTAATTCCGCTAGCACAGCAGAAGGACGTTGTTTCTATTTTAGTTAAAGGTTCACGCAGTTCCGCGATGGAAGATGTTGTGAATGCATTGAAGGAGTGCTTCGAATGTTAGTCTGGCTTGCCGAAATGTTGGTCCACAAGTTTTCTGTTCTGAACGTCTTTTCTTATTTGACGTTCAGGGCCATTGTCGGTTTGCTGACGGCACTTGCCATTGCTTTGTGGATGGGGCCGCATTTAATTGCTTATTTACAAAAAATGCAAATAGGCCAAGTCGTTCGTAATGAAGGCCCTGAGTCTCACTTTAGTAAGCGCGGAACCCCAACTATGGGCGGGTTATTGATTTTATTTTCAATCACCGTTTCAACTTTGTTATGGGCTCGCTTAGACAACCCTTATGTTTGGTGTGTATTACTTGTGTTAGTTGGCTATGGCATTGTCGGTTTTGTTGATGACTACCGTAAAGTGGTACGTAAAGACACTCGTGGTCTAATCGCACGTTGGAAATATTTTTGGCAATCCGTGATTGCGTTAATTGTTGCCTTTTCCATGTACGCGATTGGTAAAGACACCCCAGCAACGCAGCTAGTGGTGCCATTTTTTAAAGATGTGATGCCACAACTGGGCATGCTGTATATTTTGCTGACTTACTTTGTGATTGTAGGAACCAGTAACGCAGTAAACCTAACAGATGGTTTGGATGGCTTGGCTATCATGCCAACGGTATTTGTCGCTGCAGGTTTTGCATTAGTGGCATGGGCAACAGGTAATGTTAATTTTGCCAGTTACTTACATATTCCATTTTTACCACATGCAGGTGAATTAGTGATTGTCTGTACTGCCATTGTGGGGGCAGGGTTAGGCTTCTTATGGTTTAACACATATCCAGCCCAAGTATTTATGGGTGATGTTGGCTCATTGGCTCTTGGTGGTGCACTAGGAACTATCGCTGTATTACTGCGCCAAGAGTTTTTATTAGTGATTATGGGTGGTGTGTTTGTGGTTGAGACATTATCCGTTATTTTACAAGTCGGTTCATTTAAATTGCGCGGGCAACGTATTTTCCGCATGGCACCAATTCATCACCATTATGAATTGAAGGGTTGGCCAGAACCTCGCGTTATCGTGCGCTTCTGGATTATCTCATTAATGTTAGTCCTCATTGGGCTGGCAACCTTGAAGGTGCGTTAAGATGGTCGATTATCAGGGTAAGAACGTCGTTATTATTGGGCTGGGGATCACTGGCCTATCTTGCGTTCATTTTTTCCTTGCGCGCGGCGTAGTGCCTCGTGTTATGGATACCCGTGCAGTGCCTCCGGGGGTAGATAAACTCCCTGCGAATGTGGAATGCCATAGTGGCAGCTTGAATAATAGCTGGTTACAGGCAGCCGATTTAATTGTCGCGAGTCCAGGGATTGCGTTGGCAACACCTCAGTTGCAGGAAGCGGCAGAAAACGGCATCGAAATTGTGGGTGATATCGAATTGTTTTGTCGTGAAGCCGATGCACCGATTGTCGCCATTACAGGTTCAAATGGTAAAAGTACCGTCACGTCATTGGTTGGTGAAATGGCTAAAGCTGCGGGTATTTCAGTTGGTGTTGGTGGCAATATTGGTACGCCAGCACTTTCATTACTCAATGCAGGGCATCGTCTATACGTTTTAGAACTTTCCAGCTTCCAATTAGAAACCACTTCAAGTTTAGAAGCGAGCGCCGCGACAGTCTTAAATATTAGTGAAGACCATATGGATAGATATCCATTAGGTCTAGCACAGTACCGTGAAGCGAAATTAAAAATTTATCAGAATGCCAAAAATTGCATTGTTAACTTACAAGATGCACTGACCTTACCTGTCAATCATACCTTGGAAGAATGTATTAGCTTTGGCTTAAATGGTGGTGATTATTTCTTTGATACCCAAAAACGGGTGTTAGTGGCTCAAGGAAAAGAGCTGCTTGATGTCAATGAAATGCACTTAACTGGCCAACACAATTACCTCAATGCGTTAGCCGCGCTAGCACTGGCAGATGCGGTGAGTATTCCTCGCCCAGCTTGCCTTCAAGTATTGAAAGACTATGCGGGGCTAGCACATCGTTTCGAATTAGTGTTATTCAATAACGGTGTTCGCTGGATTAATGACTCTAAAGCCACCAATGTTGGAAGTACTGAAGCGGCGTTAAATGGGTTACACGTGGACGGCAATATCTACTTATTATTAGGTGGTGATGGCAAGTCAGCTGACTTTTCACCATTAAAACAATATATTGCTGCGGATAACTACCGTTTATATTGCTTTGGCCGTGATGGCAAAGAGTTAGCAGATATGGCACCTGAAAAATCAGTTTTGACTGAGACGATGGAACAAAGCTTACGCCAAATTGCGCCTCAACTAAAAGCGGGGGACATGGTGCTGTTATCCCCAGCATGCGCCAGTTTGGATCAGTTTAAAAGTTTTGAGCAGCGTGGAACTGTCTTTGCTCAATTAGCCCAGGAGCTAGGTTAATGACGATACCGGGTGCGATGCGTTTAAAAAATTGGGTCATTGGTGAAAAAAATGGCGTGATTTCAGGCTCAACGCTTTACGACCGTACACTGGTGTGGTTGGCATTCGGTTTAGCCGCGGTTGGTTTTATTATGGTCACCTCTGCGTCCATGCCAGTTGGCCAGCGCTTAACCGAAGATCCGTTTTATTTTGCTAAGCGTGATGTGGTGTATATCGTTATCGCATTTATTTTAGCTCTAGGTGTTATGCGTATTCCGATGGCGGTTTGGGAGAAGTACAACTTCATATTGTTGATGGCTTCTCTTGGCATGTTAGTCGTGGTGTTGGTAGCAGGGAGTTCAGTTAACGGGGCATCACGCTGGATAGACATCGGTTTGGTAAAAATTCAGCCGGCAGAAATTTCGAAATTTACGTTGTTTTGCTACGTATCCAGTTATTTAGTGCGTAAATCTGATGAAGTCAGAACCCGTTTTCTTGGCTTTATCAAACCGATGTGTATTTTGATTGTTATGGCGTCTTTGCTTTTATTACAGCCTGACTTAGGGACAGTTATCGTCTTAGTGGTTACCACTCTCGGGTTGTTGTTTTTAGCAGGAGCAAGGTTAGCCCCCTTTATTATTGGTATTGCCGCTTGTGCGGTGGGGGTATTGGCTTTGATTTGGTTCGAGCCGTACCGCTTACGTCGAGTCACGTCATTTTTGAATCCATGGGATGACCCGTTTGGAAGTGGTTATCAGCTAACTCAATCTTTAATGGCCTTTGGTCGTGGTGAAGTATTTGGGCAAGGGCTTGGAAATTCAGTACAAAAATTAGAATATTTGCCAGAAGCACACACAGACTTTATTTTCTCGGTTTTAGCTGAGGAGCTCGGGTACTTTGGCGTTGTATTGGTTCTGCTGATGGTCTTTATGTTGGCATTTAGAGCAATGATGATCGGCCGTCGTGCATTGATGTCAAACCAATTATTCGGTGGTTATTTGGCTTGTTCTATTGGTATTTGGTTTACCTTCCAAGCGTTAGTTAACGTTGGCGCCGCATCAGGTATGTTACCGACAAAAGGTTTAACACTACCGCTAATTAGTTATGGTGGTTCGAGTTTACTGGTGATGGCTGCTGCCATTGCGATATTACTGAGAATTGATTTTGAAACACGCCTTGAAAAAGCGCAGGCGTTTGTAAGGAGCACTAAATGAGTCAGGCAAAGAAATTACTCGTCATGGCAGGTGGAACCGGAGGGCATGTTTTTCCGGGGTTAGCCGTGGCTCATTATTTGCAGGCTCAAGGCTGGGAGATCCGTTGGTTAGGTACGGCTGACCGAATGGAAGCTACATTAGTGCCTAAACATGGTATCGATATTGAATTCATTCAAATTTCGGGCCTCAGAGGCAAAGGTATTGCAGCTCAACTGGGGGCGCCATGGCGTATTTATAAAGCGATTCGCCAAGCCAAAACAATTATTAAGCGTTATCAACCGGATGCCGTATTAGGCATGGGGGGCTATGTTTCGGGGCCTGGTGGTATTGCGGCATGGCAATGCGGTGTACCTGTTGTGCTTCATGAACAAAATGGTATCGCGGGTTTAACGAACAAATGGTTATCTCGAATAGCAAAAAGAGTATTACAAGCCTTTCCGGGGGCATTTCCTAACGCACCAGTTGTTGGTAATCCGGTACGTGAAGATGTTTTAGCACTACCTGCACCACAGGTTCGTTTAGCTGGTCGAGAAGGCGCTATACGCGTATTAGTTGTTGGTGGTAGCCAAGGGGCTCGAATTTTAAATCAAGTGATGCCGTGTGTTGCTGAAAAAGTAGGCAAACAGTTAAATATCTGGCATCAAGCGGGAAAAGGCAGTAAGGAATCGACAGAAGCATTGTATAATGAGCATATGCAAGTTTCAGGTAATTCCGAGTATAAAGTTACTGAATTTATTGATGATATGGCGCAAGCTTACGCATGGGCAGATATTGTTGTCTGTCGGTCAGGTGCATTAACAGTGAGTGAAATTGCAGCCGCAGGTTTACCGGCTATTTTTGTGCCTTTTCAACATAAAGATCGTCAACAATATTGGAATGCATTACCGCTAGAAAAAGCGGGAGCGGCTAAAATTTTAGAACAATCACAATTTACCGCAGATGCTGTGGCGAGCTTATTAGAACAATGGGATAGAAACGAATTACTCTCAATGGCCGAAAAAGCGCATAGCTGTGCAATTACAGACGCAACAGAGCGAGTTGCTACCGTGATTTGCGAAGTGGCTAAATAATATTAGCCATAATTGATACCGAATTAATTAGAAGCGAAGAAATATAGTGAATACACAACAATTAGCGAAATTAAGAACATCAGTGCCAGAAATGAGAAGAGTTAGGCACATCCATTTTGTCGGCATCGGCGGTGCTGGCATGGGTGGTATCGCTGAAGTGTTGGCAAATGAAGGCTATGAAATTAGTGGTTCAGATTTAGCACCGAATGCAGTGACTCAACAATTAACCGCATTAGGGGCAACGATTTACTTTAATCACCGCCCAGAGAACGTTGAAGACGCGAGTGTTGTTGTCGTATCAACGGCTATCTCGAGTGAGAACCCTGAAATTCAAGCCGCCAAAGAATTGCGTATTCCTGTTATTCGTCGTGCGGAAATGTTGGCTGAATTAATGCGTTACCGTCATGGTATTGCTGTTGCAGGTACCCACGGGAAAACGACCACTACAGCAATGATTTCTGGGATTTATGCACAAGCAGGTCTTGACCCCACATTTGTGAATGGGGGGTTAGTTAAATCAGCAGGAACACACGCACGTTTAGGTAGTAGCCGTTACTTGATTGCAGAAGCCGATGAAAGCGATGCATCGTTTTTACATTTGCAACCGTTAGTTGCGGTTGTGACAAATATCGAAGCTGACCATATGGATACTTACCAAGGCGACTTCGATAACTTAACGAATACATTTATTAATTTCTTGCACAATCTGCCGTTCTACGGGCGTGCAGTAATGTGTATTGATGACCCTGTCATTCGTTCGTTACTACCTAAAATTGGTCGCTACATTACTACTTATGGTTTTAGTGAAGATGCAGATGTGCGTATCACACAGTATGAGCAAAAAGGAAATCAAGGTTTTTTCACCATTGCTCGTGAAAATATGCCGGAACTGACTGTGGTTCTAAATGCACCGGGACGTCACAATGCGCTCAATGCGACAGCCGCAGTGGCAGTTGCCACAGAAGAAGGCATTGACGATTTACATATTTTATCTGCACTAGTTGAGTTTCAAGGTACGGGGCGCCGCTTTGATTTCCTAGGAAATTTCCCTCTGCATAATGTGAACGGCAAAGACGGTGAAGTGATGCTAGTCGATGACTATGGCCATCACCCAACAGAAGTTGACGCAACAATTAAAGCCGCAAGAGCGGGTTGGCCAGATAAACGCATTGTTATGGTATTCCAACCGCATCGTTATACCCGTACTCGTGACCTATACGATGATTTTGTGAATGTTTTAGGGCAGGTAGATGTACTGCTAATGCTAGATGTCTATTCAGCGGGTGAAAAGCATGTACCGGGTGCAGATAGCCGCTCATTGTGCAGAACAATTCGTGGTCGTGGTCAGATTGATCCTATTTATGTTGCCGATACTGAACAAATTCCGCATATATTAGCTCAAACTCTTGATGAAAATGATTTAATTTTAGTTCAAGGCGCAGGAAATATTGGTAAAATAGCTAAAAACCTAGCTGAAGCAAAATTACAGCCACCGATGGTTGAGGAATAAAAATGACAGAGAAAGTTGCGGTTCTATTAGGAGGCTCATCTGCTGAACGTGAAGTTTCACTTCAGTCAGGAAATGCTGTGCTAGCGGGGTTACGCCAAGCAGGTATTGATGCTCATCCTATTGACCCCCAAGATTTCCCTGTAGAAACATTGAAAGATGCTGGTTTTAATAAAGTTTTTATTGCGTTACATGGCCGAGGTGGTGAAGACGGTACATTACAAGGGTTGTTAGAAACACTAAACCTCCCTTATACCGGTAGTGGTGTTATGGCTTCAGCGCTGAGTATGGATAAGCTGAGAACAAAACAATTATGGCAAGGTGCAGGGTTAAGTGTATCGCCATATGTTTACTTAACACAGCAGCAGTATAAGCAGGCATCTCATGAGCAAATTGTCGCTAAAGTGCAATTGTTAGGGCTACCTCTGATTGTGAAACCTAGTCTAGAAGGCTCTAGTGTTGGCATGAGTAAAGTTGATAGCCTAGAGTCATTGCCAGCTGCATTGGACCTCGCGTTTCAATTTGATGAAACGTTGTTAATTGAAAAATGGCTAAGTGGCCCAGAATTCACGGTTGCAGTGTTGGGAGATAACACTTTGCCGTCAATTCGTATTCAACCACCGGGTATTTTTTATGACTACGAAGCAAAATATTTATCTGATGAAACTCAATATTTTTGCCCAAGTGGTTTAGGTGAACAGCTCGAATCCAAACTCGCAGAATTAGCACTGAAAGCTTACCAAGCCGTTGGCTGCGAAGGCTGGGGACGAGTTGATGTAATGCAAGATAATGATGGTCAATTTTATCTGCTGGAAGTTAATACATCACCGGGTATGACAAGCCATAGTCTAGTACCGATGGCAGCTCGACAGGCTGGTATGAGTTTTTCACAGTTAGTTGTACAAATTTTAAAATTGGCTCGTTGATATGTCACAAGCAGCACTAAACGTTAGGCATCATAATCAGAATAATGACGAGGATCCACGTTCAGGACCGAGTAATGGTGCATTTTTAGGTGGGTTATTTTTCTTCCTATTTGTGCTTGGCACTATCCTCTGGAGTGGTTGGATGGTGATGACTTGGATGAAAGATGCTGACAGGTTGCCGATGTCTAAATTGGTGTTAACGGGGGAGCGCCATTACACCACAAATGATGATGTCAGAAAGGCCATTTTAGCTTTAGGGCAGCCGGGGACATTTATGACCGTTGATGTCAACGCTATCCAGAACCAAATAAGCATGATGCCATGGGTACGCCAAGTGACGGTGCGTAAACAATGGCCAGATGAATTGAAAATTCACATTGTTGAATACCGCCCATTCGCTAGGTGGAATGACCAAAACATGGTAGATGAACAAGGCAGAGTATTTAACTTGCCAGTTAGCGAAAATGGTAAAGGGGATTATGTGTTGCTGTATGGGCCACAAGGTAGCCAAAAAGATGTCCTTAAAGAATTTGCAGTTTTTAAGAACACGTTAGCAGCACATAACCTAAAGCTAAAATCATTATCGATGACAGCCAGAAATGCCTGGCAAATTATTTTAGACAACGATGTTAGAATCGAATTAGGTAAGAAAGATGTGTCAGAGCGGTTAAATCGGTTCCTTGAACTGTATCCGCTTTTGCAGCAAACAACGGATAAACGCGTTGACTATGTTGACTTACGTTATTCCAGTGGTGCTGCGGTGGGCTGGGCGCCACTATTGGTCGATGCTCCACCGGAGTTACAATAAAGACGATGACTAATAACAAAAATTAGGCAGAAAAAATGATTAAAGCAACGGACAGAAAATTAGTGGTAGGCCTTGAAATTGGAACTTCCAAGGTATCAGCCCTTGTTGGCGAAATTCTGCCCGATGGTATGGTTAATATTATTGGGGTGGGGAGTTGTCCATCTCGTGGAATGGACAAAGGTGGCGTAAACGACCTTGAATCAGTGGTAAAATGTGTACAAAGAGCCATTGATCAGGCGGAATTAATGGCCGATTGCCAAATTTCATCGGTTTACCTTGCACTATCGGGTAAGCACGTCAGTTGTCAAAATGAGATTGGTATGGTGCCAGTTTCAGAAGAAGAAGTGACGCAAGAAGATGTTGACAGTGTTGTGCATACAGCAAAATCGGTACGTGTACGTGATGAACACAGAATTTTGCACGTAATACCACAGGAATTTGCAATAGATTACCAAGAAGGGATTAAAAACCCAGTTGGTCTATCGGGTGTACGTATGCAAGCAAAAGTTCATTTGATCACCTGCCATAACGATATGGCGAAGAATATCGTCAAAGCCGTTGAACGTTGTGGGTTAAAAGTTGATCAGCTTATTTTTGCCGGTCTCGCTGCAAGTTATAGCGTTTTAACGGAAGATGAGCGTGAATTAGGTGTATGTGTCGTCGATATCGGTGGCGGCACAATGGACATGGCGGTTTATACTGGTGGGGCTTTACGCCATACGAAAGTGATTCCATATGCAGGCAATGTGGTGACAAGTGACATCGCATATGCGTTTGGAACACCACCCAGTGATGCAGAAGCCATTAAAGTGCGCCATGGTTGTGCAGTCGGTTCTATCGTCAGTAAAGATGAAACCGTTGAAGTACCAAGTGTTGGTGGGCGACCACCAAGAAGTTTACAGCGTCAGACCTTAGCAGAAGTGATCGAGCCAAGGTATACTGAGCTGTTAAACTTAGTTAATGAAGAAATTTTAAATTTACAGGAACAGTTACGCCAACAAGGTGTCAAACACCATTTGGCGGCTGGTATCGTGTTGACTGGTGGAGCTGCGCAAATCGATGGTTTAGTCGAGTGCGCTCAAAAAGTGTTCCATACGCAAGTGCGTATTGGTACACCGCTCAACATCACAGGATTAACGGATTACGCGCAGGAGCCATATTATTCAACAGCAGTAGGGCTTCTGCATTACGGTAAAGAAAGCCATTTAGGTGATGATACCGAAGTAGAAAAACGTGCATCAGTTAGCGGGTGGTTTAGTAAAATAACCAGTTGGCTGAGAAAAGAATTTTAATTTTGATAAAGAAGCATATTATTAGCTTCAAAAGTAGTAAGCACAAAACGGAGAGACATTATGTTTGAACCAATGGAGCTAACCAACGATGCGGTGATTAAAGTCATCGGCGTTGGCGGCGGCGGCGGCAACGCCGTTGAACACATGGTGCGTGAACGTATTGAAGGCGTTGAGTTCTTCGCTGTCAATACAGACGCACAGGCGCTGCGTAAAACCGCAGTTGGACAAACTATCCAGATCGGTACAGGTATTACCAAAGGTCTGGGTGCGGGTGCAAACCCTGAAGTCGGCCGTAATGCCGCTGAAGAAGACCGTGAGGCGCTGCGTAATGCTTTAGATGGCGCAGATATGGTCTTTATCGCAGCAGGTATGGGCGGCGGTACAGGGACTGGTGCAGCTCCGGTTGTTGCCGAAGTTGCCAAAGAATTGGGTATTCTGACAGTTGCTGTTGTGACTAAGCCTTTCAATTTCGAAGGTAAAAAGCGCATGGCATTCGCAGAAGCGGGTATCACTGAGTTGTCAAAACATGTTGACTCATTGATCACTATCCCAAATGATAAATTATTAAAAGTACTTGGTCGTGGTATCTCATTACTGGATGCTTTCGGTGCGGCAAATGACGTACTAAAAGGTGCAGTACAAGGTATCGCTGAACTGATTACTCGCCCTGGTTTAATGAACGTAGACTTTGCTGACGTGCGTACTGTGATGTCAGAAATGGGCTACGCGATGATGGGGTCAGGTGTAGCTCGCGGTGAAGACCGTGCAGAAGAAGCCGCTGAAATGGCCATTTCTAGCCCATTATTGGAAGATATTGACCTGTCTGGCGCTCGTGGTGTGTTGGTTAACATTACAGCTGGTTTCGACCTGCGCTTGGATGAGTTTGAAACGGTGGGTAACACTATCCGTGCCTTCGCATCTGATAATGCAACTGTGGTAATCGGTACATCTCTTGACCCAGAAATGCACGAAGAACTGCGTGTCACTGTTGTTGCTACAGGTATTGGTATGGACAAACGTCCAGAAATTACTCTAGTTAGCAACAAGATGTCTCAGCAGGCGTCAATGGAACAGCGCTATCAGCAAATGCAAAATAGCATGTCTTCATTAACAGAAGAGAAGCCAGCGGCTAAAGCGGTCAATGACCAAAATACGCAAACAAATAAAGAACCAGATTATCTTGATATTCCTGCGTTCTTGCGTAAGCAGGCCGATTAATTTTATTTATATTGGTTTCTCCGCTTTTTGTGCTAAAATTTCCTACTGATTATCTTGTATGATGATCAGTAGGACTTATAACATTGCGAGAAAAATACGATGATCAAACAACGGACACTAAAACGTATTATTACAGCGACTGGTGTTGGTTTACATACCGGCAAGAAAGTTACGCTTACATTACGTCCAGCGCCGGCCAATACCGGGGTCATCTACCGTCGTACTGACCTTAATCCACCGGTTGATTTTCCGGCAGATGCGAAATCAGTTCGTGACACCATGTTATGTACTTGCTTAGTTAATGAAGATAACGTGCGTATTTCGACTGTTGAGCATTTGAATGCTGCCTTAGCAGGGTTAGGTATCGATAACATTGTTATTGAAGTCAATGCGCCTGAAATCCCTATTATGGATGGCAGTGCCGCACCATTTGTATTCTTACTGCTTGATGGCGGTATTGAAGAATTAAATTGTGCAAAGAAATTTTTACGTATAAAAGAAACAGTACGTGTTGAAGATGGTGATAAATGGGCTGAAATGCGACCTTATAATGGGTTTAGCCTTGATTTCACAATTGATTTTCAGCATCCAGCGATTGACAGTAGCACACAACGCTACTCACTTGATTTCTCAGCGGAATCATTTGTAAATCAAATTAGCCGTGCGCGTACTTTTGGCTTTATGCGTGATATTGAATATCTGCAATCAAAAGGCTTGTGCTTAGGCGGTAGTTTTGACTGCGCCATCGTTGTTGATGACTATAAAGTTCTTAACGAAGATGGTTTACGTTTTGAAGATGAATTCGTTCGTCACAAAATGTTGGATGCAATTGGTGATTTATTCATGTGTGGACATAACATTATTGGCGCTTTCACCGCGTTTAAGTCAGGCCACGCACTGAATAACAAGCTGTTACAAGCAGTTTTAGCGAAAGAATCAGCTTGGGACCTCGTCACATTTGAAGACGAAGCTCAATTGCCTGTCGCATTCAAAGCACCTTCAGCGGTGTTTGCATAAGACGTGATTATGCAGCTATCTTCGAAAGCTAATCGAAGTTAGCCCTTTCTGTTGGTTGCACTAGTACTCTCTCCGGCTAGTGCAGCCAGCCGCTCAAATCTTTCTTTTAATCCCTTCGGGCTATTCTCTGCTAATTTCAAAAGTGCTTGTGCGGTTTGTGTGCTTATCTGGCGTTCGTTCATTTTTTGACTCATTGAGGCCGTTTGCTTAGTTACTGAGCTATTTTGCCTCGATTTTCGCATAAGATCGGGATTGATTCTGATGTCGATAGAAGATAAAGATGGTAGAATGGACGTTCTTAATGCAGAAAGAAGATTGAGTTTTTCGTAATTAAGTCGGGTCATCCAACTGGCATTTGCCACTTCAATGACCATAATACTATTACGGTAGTTTGCAACACGGCACATAGGTTTGATTTCAGCCGGCAGTAACCCTTTTACAGCACGATTCAGTTTGATAATCGCTTTTGCATTACGTTGAATAGTTTGTAAAGTGTTCGATGATGTTGCCAATGATCCTTCAAGAACATCAAAAAGTGCTTGTGGATGACTATCTCTCATTTTTAGCTCCGGCTGAGAATGAAACAACGAATTACAAATAATAATTTTGTCACTTATTCATTATATAAGAGTTTGATGGGCATTTTAAATTTTTGGCGACAACTCGGAAGAAAATACTTTTGGTCCCACCTGCTATTAGGTGTGGTTGCCACGGGTGTCGGTTTGCCTACAATTTTAAATGCGTTATCAGAATCTCAACACACACAGGTTAACTCTTCCCCCGTTAATCGCCAGAGCCAAGCTGTTAATGCCTTTGACAATTTATTTTCTCAACAGAATTCTCAGCGCTCTTCATCATCATCGTCATCCTATTCAGTTAATTACTGGCAGCAACATGCGGTAAGGAATGTCATTCGGCAGCTTACTTTTGCTTTTTCGGCAACGGAAGACGATGATGTAAACACGGCAGCAGAAGAGACTGAAAAGCTTATTGTCCCACAGTTGATGCTAGATACGCTGTATGCCATGTTAGCACAGCGTTCACTTCAGTGGGATGAAAGTGTTATCCAATTTAGTCATTATAACTATCCCCATATTATTGCCTACCAACCTGCAATTTGGATTGCTCAAGTCCACGGCATTCGTGCCGGCCCGTTAACAGCTTAATCTTTACCCATAGCAAGCCAGCTTAGTGCTGTGCTGTCTTGCGCAATAAAATTTAAAACAATTAATTGATTATTAGAGATTAAAATATGTTAACAAAGATTTTGACCAAAGTTTTTGGTAGTCGTAATGACCGTACCTTGCGCCGTTTACGTAAAGAAGTTGAAAAAATTAATCGTCTTGAACCCGATTTCGAAAAGTTATCTGATGATGAATTAAAAGCAAAAACGGTAGAGTTTCGTGAGCGTTTAACGAAGGGCGAAAGTTTAGAAAGCATTATCCCTGAGGCATTTGCAACTGTTCGCGAAGCAAGTAAACGTGTATTTGGTATGCGTCACTTTGATGTACAGCTTATCGGTGGAATGGTACTGAATGAACGCTGTATCGCAGAAATGCGTACGGGGGAAGGTAAAACATTAACGGCAACACTACCAGCTTATATCAACGCATTAAGTGGCAAAGGGGTTCACGTAGTTACGGTGAATGACTACTTAGCCAAGCGTGATGCTGAAAATAACCGTCCATTATTTGAATTCTTAGGTTTAACTGTGGGTATCAACCTGCCAGGTATGGCTCCACCTGCAAAACGTGAAGCGTATGCGGCAGATATTACTTATGGTACTAACAATGAATTTGGCTTTGACTACTTACGTGACAACATGGCATTTAGCCCTGAAGAGCGTGTTCAGCGTAAATTGCATTATGCTTTGGTGGATGAGGTCGACTCAATTCTTATCGATGAAGCACGTACACCGCTGATTATCTCAGGTCCTGCGGAAGACAGCTCTGAACTGTACCAAAAAGTAGATAAACTTATTCCATATTTGCAACGTCAAGAGAAAGAAGATTCAGATACTTTCCAAGGGGAAGGCCATTTTTCGGTTGATGAAAAATCGCGTCAAGTAACCATAACAGAACGTGGGCTAGTATTAATCGAAGAACTTCTAGCAAAAGAAGGCTTAATGGATGAAGGAGAATCTTTATATTCACCTTCTAACATCATGTTAATGCACCATGTAATGGCAGGCTTACGTGCTCACGCATTGTTTACCTTAGACGTTGATTATATTGTAAAAGACGGCCAAATTGTCATTGTTGACGAACATACGGGCCGTACAATGGAAGGGCGCCGTTGGTCTGATGGCTTACACCAAGCGGTTGAAGCAAAAGAAGGGGTTGAAATTCAAAATGAAAATCAAACCTTGGCTTCAATTACTTTCCAGAACTATTTCCGTTTATATGAAAAACTTGCAGGTATGACGGGGACGGCGGATACCGAGGCATTTGAGTTTAGCTCAATTTATAAACTTGATACAATTGTTATCCCAACTAACCGTCCAATGGTTCGTAAAGATTTACCTGACCTCGTTTATATGAACGAAGCGGATAAGTTTGCGGCAATTATTGAAGATATTCGTGAGAGAACCGCCAATGGGCAACCTGTTCTTGTTGGTACGATTTCTATCGAAAAATCTGAATTAATTTCTAATGCATTGAAAAAAGCTAAAATTGCTCACAACGTATTGAATGCAAAATTCCATGCAATGGAAGCGGATATCATCGCAAATGCAGGTCAAGCAGGTGCAGTAACGATCGCAACTAACATGGCCGGTCGTGGTACTGACATTATGTTAGGCGGCAGCTGGCAAACTGAAGTTGCTGCATTAGAAGAACCAACTCAAGAGCAAATTGACGAAATCAAAGCAAACTGGAAAGTTCGCCATGATGCTGTTTTAGCCTCAGGTGGTTTACATATTATTGGTACTGAGCGTCATGAGTCACGTCGTATCGATAACCAGTTACGTGGTCGTGCAGGGCGTCAAGGGGATGCGGGTTCATCTCGTTTTTACCTATCAATGGAAGATGCGCTGATGCGTATTTTTGCCTCAGACCGCGTTACAGGAATGATGAAAAAGTTAGGTATGAAGCCAGGTGAAGCTATTGAGCACCCATGGGTGACCAAAGCTATTGCTAATGCACAACGTAAAGTTGAAAGCCGTAACTTTGATATCCGTAAACAACTACTTGAATATGATGATGTTGCAAGTGACCAACGTCGTGCAATTTATACTCAACGTAATGAATTACTGGATGGCGGCGACATTAAAGAAACGGTTGATAGCATCCGCCAAGACGTATTAACCACTACGATGGATGCCTATATTCCACCTCAATCACTTGAAGAAATGTGGGATATCGAAGGGTTACACCAACGTTTAGTCAATGATTTTGACCTCGACTTACCAATCAAAGAGTGGTTAGATAAAGAGCCAGAGTTACACGAAGAAACATTACGTGAACGTATTATGGCAAAAGCGATTGAAGTTTATGATCGTAAAGAAGAAATTGTTGGCGCAGAAGCGATGCGTAATTTCGAAAAAGGTGTCATGTTGCAAACATTAGACACATTATGGAAAGAGCACTTAGCGTCAATGGATTACTTACGCCAAGGCATTCATTTGCGTGGCTATGCGCAAAAAGATCCTAAACAAGAGTACAAGCGCGAATCTTTCAGCATGTTTGCTAACATGCTTGAAGCATTGAAATATGAAGTGATTAGCACCTTATCTAAGGTACAAGTTCGTTTACCTGAAGAGGTTGAAGCATTAGAGCAACAGCGTCGTGAAGAAGCTGAGCGTTTAGCGAAAAGGCAACAATTAAGCCATGAAGCGGGTGCTGAATCTTTAATGACTGAAACCGAGGCTAAAATAGCAACTCAAGGTCACAAAATTGGTCGTAATGATCCTTGTCCTTGCGGCTCAGGTAAAAAATATAAGCAATGTCACGGTCGCTTAAATTAATTTATTATTAACTCATTAATATAAAAAAGGCGGGGTAACCCGCCTTTTTGACGAAAAAATTATGGAAAAAAAACATTTGCATATCGCGGCTGGAATTATTCGTAATTCCCAGCAACAAATTTTTATTACTAAACGGCCTGAAGGCACGCATATGGCTGGCTTTTGGGAATTTCCAGGTGGAAAACTTGAGATTAATGAATCACCTGAAGCGGCATTAATTCGTGAGCTTGAAGAAGAAGTCGGAATTGTAGTGACTAAGAGCGAGTTATTTCATCGCGTTGATCATGAGTTTGATGACCGTTTCATTACGCTTTATTTTTTTATCGTTACTGCGTGGGAAAATGAACCGTACGGTAAAGAAGGGCAAGATTCGCGTTGGGTTTGTCAACATGACCTTATTGCTGATGAGTTCCCACCGGCAAACCGTATTATTGTCGATTTATTAACGCAGAGAAGTGAATCAGCTTAATAACTGATATTGATATTAAGTGGAAAATACACAATGATATATTTTCCACTTAATTTACTGTGTCGCGACTTAACGTCTTATTTATCTGGCTGTTCACTCCAGTCATCGCTGTCAGAGATATCCCCTTGACTCGTAATTCTTTTTTCCTCACTAGCCCACTCACCAAGGTCAATAAGTTGACAACGCTTACTGCAAAATGGCCGGAAAGGGCTATTTTCATTCCAAACAACTATCTTTTTGCATGTTGGGCAGTTTACTTCAATGATTTCGCTCATAAATATATATCTCTAGCTAGCAACAGGATAACTCAAAACTAATTACATCTGGAAGTATACCATTCTCACTGTCGATATGTAGAAAGCGCAATGCAAATCGTGTTTTATGGCCTGAAATTTGTGGGTAAATAAGGTGCTCAATTGATAATTTGATACGTAGTAACTCTTTACCCTCGACATTATCTTGATAAAAACCATTATGAGATTCTTTTGTTTCGAAATTACCACTTTGACGAATTAATGTAAGGACTAGTTTTAATGCATTATTAAGTGGGTCAAGGCTTTGCAGCCATCCATTGATGGTTTTATTTCTTTCAATTTGCGGGATATTTAACCAAAGCTGTAAAGTGGGGAGATCAAAGCTACAGCAGCCTCCTGGGATGCTTAGTCGTTGGCGTACCATACTGATAATTTTATCTGTTCGTAAATGGTGGCCAAAACGTGAGGCTGACATCAATTTGGCGGTTGTATCAGATAATTGTTCAAGTAATGTAGAAATTAATTGGTTATCGGCATTAGGGGCTTCAGCCCAACTAGCTAGCTGAATTCGTTGTTTTTCGAGCTCTTTCATGAGCTCAGAACGTACTTCGCCTCTATCAAGAATTTCAATTAATTCTGAAACAGAACGAAAAAAGGCAATACCAGTAGAGTAGGAAGTAATATTACTTAGCTCATAAATTTGAGATAAAAGTGTTTCAAGGCGCAACCACGAACGAATTTTTTCATTCATTGGGTATTCATAAGTAATAAAATTTGTTGCAATTAACTCGCCCATTTTAATTCCTATTTTTTTATTTTTGCTAGTGTTAAGTACTGGTTATGTAACGCGGCTACCTTGGTTGAGAGATCCCTATCATGAGAATGGTTTGTAATTATATCATTGGCATAATCAAGTCGTTTTTCACGGCTAACTTGTGCATTAAGTATATTAGTAACTTGTTCTAAACTGGTCTTATCTCTTTTTAGAGTACGTTGAATTTGCTCTTCAACAGTAACATCAACAACTAATACCCTATCTGCCAAATGATGAATATTATTTTCAATCAATAAAGGGACTACCCATAATAGATAAGGGTAATTTATTTGTTGAAATTGTTTTTGTGTTTCTTGTTGGATCAATGGATGAAGTAGAGCATTCAGCCATTTTTTTTCATCAGGTTTGGAAAAAATAATTTCTCTTAAGCGCTGCCTATTTAGAGCTCCGTTAGGAAGAATGACATCCTTACCGAAGTGGCGAGTAATGCTTTTTAGAGCTGGGCTGTTAGGCTCAACAACTTGTCGTGCAATCACATCCGCATCAACTAGGGGAACTCCAAGTTTTGCAAACTCGTTTGCAACAGTTGTTTTACCACTTCCAATACCACCTGTTAAAGCAACTATATAAGGCATATGATTATTCATTTACTCGTTGAAAAAAAACAGATTACACTGAAATAAATCATTTGTCTTCATCCAAAGTAATATTACTGTGAATAGATTAAAAAATAAATCGATATATTATATATTAAAGGGGAAACATAATATCTATATCTATATCTATATCTATATCTATATCTATATCTATCTGAAATTATTTATAACTCAGTTATAACATTACCTAAATTAAATATAGGTAGATACATTGCTAGCATGACGATACCCACGAGTATAGCAATTAAAACGAGTAAAATAGGTTCAAGGTTTTTTAGGTTTTTTTCGGTAATGAAAATATATTGCTCTGAATAATATTTGAATAAATAATTGGAAAAATAGTGTATTTTTCCAGATTCTTCAGCAATAGACATTAGCTGTACAGCTAAATCAGGAAAAAACTTAGTTTGCCTCATAGCATAAGAGAGCAATTCTCCTTTATGTACCGATATATGTACGTGTTTGCAGTCTTTTTTATATTGATTATTATTAATGGTTTGAATAGTACACTTTAAACATTCAGATAATGATAACCCTACATTAATAGTTGAATGCATCGTTAAAAAATATAAACTTAAATTATGAAGTTGTAATGATTTTTTTAATATGGGTAAATGCATTATTGTTTTTTTTAATAAGTTCAGTGCCTTTTCCTTAAATTTAAATATGAAAGGTAATAAAAATAGAATAAGACTAAGTAAGTAGGGTAAATATTCCCTTAGGAAACTTGATATGAAAGTTATAGTTTTTGTAATGAGTGGTAGTTCGTGTCTAACATTTTGATAGATACTTTCAAATTGAGGAACAACATAGATCATCATAATGGCTAATAAAACTATAGAAAAAGATGATAGAATTATTGGGTATCGTGTCGATTTACTGATGAGTAAAGATACTTTATTGTTATGCTCTAAAATTGAATTGATTGTACTAAAGCTTTCCTCGTACTGCCCTGTTTTCTCGGCAACGGTAATAATACTGATTACTGTATCATTAAAAATGGTGGGATGTTCTTTTAAATATTGTGAAAACCTCTCTCCTTTTTCAATATGGATTATTAAATTTTCGATAATATCAGTCCAAAATGGAAGGGGGCAGTTAGTATGCAATATTTTTAAACATTGTATGAGGTTAATACCTGATGATGATAATAAAGATAATTGATGAAAAAAATGAATTCGATAATTAATGTTTTTTTTATCTAATGTAAATAGTGTTTTTAATTTTATTTTTATAGGAATTAAATTTCTTTCAGTTATGTTAATAAAAGCATGTTTTTTACTTTTTGCTATTAGTGTACTGTGTTTTAATTGGTTTTTAAAATCAATGGCAATATATGAATAAATAAACATGTTAATTTACTCCATTTCCGATAATAGAATAGATTTCTTGAAGTGTGGTTTCACCCATTTCAACGCATTCTATACCTGCATCAAAAAGGCTAACAAAATTATTTGGATTTTCTAATGTATTATTTTTAAAAATTTCACAGATATTGCTTTGATCTATGTATTCATAAATTGCAGTTCTTCCCATAAAACCAGAAAAACAAAGCTCACAGCCTTTTGAGGACCATTCATTGATTATATGGTTATTATGCAATTCAGTTTTTTTAGGTATTGTTTCTTTGCAGTGAGGACAAAGTTTTCGTACTAGCCTCTGTGCAATAACCATTTTTAAGCAAGATTTAAGTTGACTATTTTCTATCCCCAATTGATTCATTCGCTCTATAGCACTAATTGTACAATTTGTGTGCAGTGTTGACAAAACTAGATGACCAGTTTGAGCCGCTCGGGTCGCAATCTTAGCGGTTTCTTCATCACGGATTTCACCAATCATAATGACATCAGGGTCTTGCCGTAGAAGCGCCCTCAAAATAAAAGAAAAATTAAGTTTGTATTTTTCATTGACTTGGGTTTGGTTGATCCCTTGTAGGGGGATTTCAATAGGGTCCTCAATGGTTGTTATATTTCTTGAGGATTGATTTAAATATTCTAGATAACTATAAAGTGTTACTGTTTTACCACTTCCTGTTGGCCCTGTGACTAAAATTAATCCTTGTGGCCGATTTAAATATTCTTTTAACTGTTCAAGAAGGGAAGAGCACATCCCTATGTGCTCTAAAGAATATTTTAATTGCGTATTCAAAATACGTAAGACTAACTTTTCACCATGAATGGTCGGAATGCTAGAAAGACGAATACTATAATTTTGCCCGTCAAAATACCAACTCATTTGACCATCTTGTGGAAGCCTTTTTTCCGCTATATTCATTTTTGCTAGTATTTTTATACGAGCAATAATTTCGCTATTAATTTCATAAGGAGGAGAGGGAATAAAATATAGCTTCCCATCTACACGTAATCTAATTTTTAACCCTTGTTTGGTTGGTTCAAGGTGTATATCAGATGAGCGTTTATGAACCGCTGTTTTTAATAATTCCTCAACAAAATTAATTGCAGGTGATGATGTGTTTAATAGTTCGGTTTCTTGAGATTGATAATTTGTTTCCTCCTCTTTTATTTCATGTACTGTGTTATTAAAATAATGGTCTATTTTTTCTTTTGGCCAAATATCATAACAGACAGGGACGCTAGCAATAAATTTTAATGTGGCTATTAAGTTATCATCCGGTTTTTTAGCAGCGGCGATAGATAATCTTTTTTGATTATAATCGATGATTATAATGTAATTTTTATCACATAAGCTCTTAAGTTCTTTATAAATAAATTGGTCATTTTTAGTTATATTCATAAACAGTTCCAATTAAAATACAAATGTTTTTTCACATAGTGACTTTAAGTTAGCATTATTTTTATTTTCACAAACAACTGCCCAGTTAAAGGGTTTATCTAAGGTTGGAAGGGTTGGTGTTAATATGACTTTTAAGTCTGATAATGATTTACCAGTAGAAAGTGTAATAACCCCAGATTTAACGTCTATCTTATTAATGTATTTCCCTGTTATATTTGTAGGAATATCATCACCACCTCCATTGCATTGCGATAAACTCCCTCGATTAAAACTACATATTTCTACACTGTTTTTATAAGGGATTATAGTTTGGAGTACATCAGTCATTGCCGCTTTTTGCATATAGCTTTGATAGCCAGGGATCGCAATAGCACTTAGAATTGATATAATTGCAATTACTACCATAATTTCAATGAGTGAAAATCCTTGTTGATTCATAAATAAAAACCTCCGTTGTTAAGTGAGGTTTCATCATAATTAAATTTTTAAGTTAAAGTTAGATGCTAAAAAAAACAGTGAGAAGCACTTTGTAAATATTTATTGGGAAATAGATAAGATTGCATTTTTCTTCGATCAGCTTCGCAATAAATAATAAAGATAAAATAGGAGGTGGAGTTTTTCGATAAATTAAGTGAAGATAAATGCGCCTGTTTTGTATTCACGGGTAAGATCAATATAGATATTACCCGGAATAATAATTGAATCATTAATTATTTAATTTACTTTTATAATGCGTCCAATCAAAAAATGGTCCAGGATCTGTTTTGCGACCAGGAGCAATATTACTGTGGCCGGTAATATTATTTTTAATTAGTGGGTACTCAATTATAAGTAAATTAGTTAAATAAGTAAGGGATTGATATTGTACTTCGGTAAATGGTTCAAAATCAGTGCCTTCTAATTCAATACCAATAGAAAAATCGTTACATTTTTCTTGGCCTTGGTAGGAAGACTGCCCAGCATGCCAAGCTCGTAAATGAAAGGGGACATATTGAATGATGGTGCCGTCACGGCGTATTAAGCAATGAGCAGAAACTCGAAGATGTTTGATTTCATTAAAAAATGGGTGTTCATCAGGGTTTAAAGTCCCTGTAAATAATTGGTTTATATAAGGGCCACCAAATTGGCCTGGTGGAAGGCTGATATTATGAATGACTAACAGAGAAGGTATGGTATTCGTGGGGCGCTCATCATGGTGTGGAGAAGGGATATGAGTCACATTATTTAGCCAACCATTGTGTATTTTCATATCGTTATCCATAGTATTCTCTTTTCTTTTTTGTTAACACTCGTTATCTGCAAACGAAAAGATTAGCATAGATGAAACAAAGCGAGTGCACATTTTGGAGTTAAAAATGACGATACGGCGATATGATGAACAGCAAAGACGTGAAATGCTTTTTGAGCGGTTACAAATTGATATTCCTTTTATGGTCAGCGTGGCTTTGAAAGAAGATTTAGGTCAGTCTATTGATTATAAAAAAGATATCACTGGTCAGCTGTTAAATATAGATGCGCAAGCGAGTGCTCGAATTATTACTCGCGAACATGGCGTTTTTTGTGGGAAGCAATGGTTAGATGAGGTCTTTCTTCAACTTGGCGGGCAAGTCAAAATTGATTGGAAAGTTCAAGACGGTGAAACTGTTACTCCTAACCAAGTTCTCTGTGAGATGCAGGGCCCATCCCAAATTCTATTAACAGGTGAGCGCACCTCTTTGAATTTCATTCAAACGCTCTCTTCTGTTTCAAGTATAACTGCTGAATATGTAAAACAAATCACTGGTACAAGAGCGAAGTTACTTGACACACGTAAAACTATTCCGGGCTTAAGGACCGCTTTAAAATATGCGGTATTGATGGGGGGGGGGGTTAACCATCGCTTAGGTTTATCTGATGCCTACTTAATAAAAGAAAACCATATTATATCAGCTGGTTCAGTCGAACGAGCTGTTGAATTAGCGCGTAGCGTGCATCCAGATGTCCCTATAGAAATTGAAGTTGAAAGTTTAGATGAGTTATTACGAGCCTTAAAAGCGCAAGCGGATATCATCATGTTAGATAACTTTACTCCAGTCATGATGAAAGAAGCTGTGGTGTTAACGGCAGGTAAAGCTGCACTTGAAGTTTCAGGCGATGTCACATTAGATACGATAAAAGAGTTCGCAGAAACAGGGGTTGACTTTATTTCTGTTGGTGCGCTAACCAAACATATTAAAGCCATGGATTTGTCTATGCGTTTTATTGATAAAAATCAGTAAGTAATTTGGTTAATACACGAAGCTGCCTCAGCTGAGATCCTAAGTTATAGTATTGTTGATGTAGTTTCATCTTGAGTGGCTATTTACGTTAAGTAGGCTTTAGGAATCTAGATCATTCGTTGATTAACAGTATCTAAGTGTTGATTTAAATCTTTATGGGGTTACAACAAAATATTTTGTAGCCCCTAGTCAATTGACCCATTTGCATTTCTTTTATCCACCTATCAATTGAAACATTACAACGCTATTTTATTTTCTACATCAACTTTATTCTAAGATGATAAGGAATCGGTTTGAGTGTAATTTAACCAAGAGAATTTAAGTTAAGTTTAAAATCGGTTGTGAATTTAACGATTTATTAACATCACTGTGGTCTTGATGAGTAAAAAGTACTATCAATGGCATTATGTGGTTAAATAATTATTATTGGTGAATTTAAATTCAATTAATTGGTTGGTTTAACGATTCAGTTTCTATTTTTCAGCATAATAAATCGGTTTTAATGTTAAAATATGTCATGTCAAATTGCATATTTAGTTATCAATTCATGCTAAATTTTAAAAAAAATTGTTAAGATTTGCAGGATTTTATGATTTAGCGCAAGGTCTTTATGGACAGATAGTGAATACTTTGTTACTTTATTAACCCATAAATAAATTGGTATTACCAATTAACACTGGGTAATACGTAATCAATAATTACTCACTCATGAATATGGCAGATTATGACTTACGGTAAAATTCGCCAACCAAAGTTATCAGATGTAATAGAGCAGCGTCTCGAACATCTTATTTTCGAAGGGACACTACGCCCTGGCGAAAAGCTGCCTCCTGAGCGCGAACTTGCAAAACAGTTTGACGTATCTCGGCCATCAGTGCGTGAAGCAATTCAAACGTTAGAGGCGAAAGGCCTTTTATCTCGCCGCCAAGGTGGCGGAACATTCGTGCAAAAGAAAATGTGGCAAAGCTTTAGTGACCCTTTAGCTCAGCTACTTGAAGGCAATCCTGAATCTCAATTCGATCTTCTTGAAACTCGTCATGCCCTTGAAGGTATCGCTGCATATTATGCGGCACTTCGTGGTACAGATGAGGATCTTGAGCGGATTCGCCAAAGCTATGAATTAATTAAGACAGCGCAAGAAAATGGTGGATTAGAAGCAGAGTCAGATGCGGTATTACAATATCAATTAATTGTAACTGAAGCCGCTCATAATGTCGTTTTACTACACCTATTGCGCTGTATGATCCCGATGTTAGAACAAAATATTCGTCAGAATTTTGAGTTCTTATATACCCGTAAAGAAATGTATAAAGCAGTTAGTGAACATCGAGCACAGATTTTTGCCGCTATAATGGCAAGAGAGCCCGAAAAGGCACGTGAAGCTTCTCATCGTCACTTAGCCTTTATCGAAGATTTACTGTTGGATATTAGCCGAGAGCAAACTCGCAGAGAACGTTCTTTACGTCGGTTACAGCAACATCCTGATTTGAATTAATAATATAGATCCTGACTGCTGCGTCTATATTATTGTGAATACTCTAATTGAGAGTTAAAGCGGCAACTACATCAGGGCCTATCTTCCCGCTGTTTTACGGCAACTGAAAAATAGCAGGAAGATAGGCTCCACATAAACATATAAAATAGATAACAGATAAGGAATACACCATGTCAGATATGTTAAAAAATGACGTGGATCCGATTGAAACTCGCGACTGGCTACAGGCGATTGAATCGGTCATCCGTGAAGAAGGTGTTGATCGTGCTCAGTTTATTATCGAACAGGTATTAAGCGAAGCACGTAAAGGCGGTGTTAATATTGCCGCTGGCGCATCTGGTCATTCTGATTACATCAACACAATAGCTGTTGAAGATGAGCCGGCATACCCTGGTAACATGGATTTAGAGCGCCGTATTCGCTCTGCAATTCGTTGGAACGCAGTAATGACTGTTTTACGTGCTTCCAAAAAAGACTTAGAGCTGGGTGGCCACATGGCTTCTTTCCAGTCATCAGCAACTTTGTATGAAGTGTGCTTTAACCACTTCTTCCGCGCGCACAATAACAATGACGGCGGGGACTTAGTCTTCTTCCAAGGCCACATTTCTCCAGGTATTTACGCACGTGCGTTCTTGGAAGGTCGCTTAACTGAAGAACAAATGAATAACTTCCGTCAAGAAATTGGTGGAAATGGTCTGTCTTCTTATCCACACCCTAAATTAATGCCTGACTTCTGGCAGTTCCCGACCGTATCAATGGGTCTGGGTCCAATTAATGCTATCTATCAAGCTAAGTTCCTGAAATACCTTGATAACCGCGGACTGAAAGATACATCAGCTCAGCGCGTATATGCATTCCTTGGCGATGGTGAGATGGATGAGCCAGAATCTAAAGGTGCAATTACTATCGCGACTCGCGATAAATTAGATAACTTAGTATTTGTTATCAACTGTAACCTGCAACGTTTAGATGGCCCAGTTACAGGTAATGGTAAAATTGTTAATGAACTAGAAGGTATCTTTAATGGTGCTGGCTGGCAAGTTATCAAAGTTATGTGGGGCGACCGTTGGGATGAATTACTGCGTAAAGACACGAGCGGTAAACTTGTTCAATTAATGAACGAAACCTTAGACGGCGACTACCAAACCTTTAAATCACGTGACGGTGCATACGTTCGTGAGCATTTCTTTAATCGTTACCCAGAAACTGCAGCATTAGTTAAAGATATGACTGATGATGAAATTTGGGCTCTGAACCGTGGTGGTCACGATCCGAAGAAAGTATATGCTGCATTCAAAAAAGCACAAGAAACTAAAGGCAAACCAACTGTTATTTTAGCGCAAACCATTAAAGGTTATGGTATGGGCGAAACAGCAGAAGGTAAAAATATTGCTCACCAAGTGAAGAAAATGAACATGGATGGCGTTCGTCATTTCCGTGATCAATTCAATGTACCAGTCGCTGATGAGCAAATTGAAAAACTGCCATACATTACGTTTGAAAAAGATTCCGAAGAGTACAAATATCTGCATGAGCGCCGTCAAGCGTTAGGTGGTTATTTACCCGCTCGTCGCTCAACCTTTGACGAAAAACTAGATATCCCTGCACTGGCAGATTTCAGCCAATTATTGGAAGAACAATCTAAAGAAATTTCAACAACTATCGCGTTTGTTCGTGCGCTGAACGTCATGTTGAAAAACCAATCGATCAAAGAGCGTTTAGTACCAATCATCGCGGATGAAGCGCGTACATTTGGTATGGAAGGTCTGTTCCGTCAAATCGGTATCTATAGTCCTAAAGGTCAGCAATATACTCCGCAAGACCGTGAGCAAGTTGCTTACTATAAAGAAGACTCGAAAGGTCAAATCCTGCAAGAAGGTATCAATGAGCTGGGTGCGGGTTCTTCTTGGTTAGCGGCTGCGACATCATACAGCACTAACAACCTGCCAATGATCCCATTCTATATCTACTACTCAATGTTTGGTTTCCAACGCATTGGTGACTTGATGTGGGCAGCGGGTGACCAACAAGCACGCGGTTTCTTAATCGGTGGTACTTCAGGCCGCACAACACTAAATGGTGAAGGCCTACAGCATGAAGATGGTCATAGCCATATTCAATCACTGACTATTCCTAACTGTATTTCTTATGACCCAGCTTTCGCTTACGAAGTTGCGGTGATCATGCAAAACGGTTTAGAACGTATGTACGGTGAGAAACAAGAAAACGTTTACTACTACATCACTACGCTGAATGAAAACTATCACATGCCAGCAATGCCAGAAGGTGCAGAAGAAGGTATCCGTAAAGGTATCTATAAACTGGCTTCTGTTGAAGGTAGCAAAGGTAAAGTTCAGCTGTTAGGTTCAGGTTCCATGATGCGCCACGTACGTGAAGCCGCTGATATTCTGTCTGCAGAATATGGAATTGGTTCTGATGTCTATAGCGTGACTTCTTTCACTGAACTGGCTCGTGATGGCCAAGACTGTGAGCGTTGGAACATGCTGCATCCATCTGAAGCACCACGTGTTCCATACATTGCACAAGTGATGAATGATGCACCAGCAGTTGCATCAACTGACTACATGAAACTGTTCGCAGAACAAGTTCGTACATATGTTCCTGCAAGTGATTACCGTGTTCTGGGTACAGATGGTTTCGGTCGTTCAGACAGTCGTGAAAACCTGCGTCACCACTTTGAAGTGGATACATCCTATGTGATCGTTGCAGCGTTAGGTGAATTAGCTAAACGTGGTGAGATTGATGTAAAAGTCGTTGAAGAAGCGATTAAAAAATACAACATCAACCCAGATAAAGTTAACCCACGTTTGGCATAAGAGGTAAAAATCAATGTCTATTGAAATCCAAGTGCCTGATATCGGTGCTGATGAAGTTGAAGTCACCGAAGTGATGGTTAAAGTTGGCGATAAAGTAGAAGCTGAGCAATCGCTTATTACCGTTGAAGGTGATAAGGCTTCTATGGAAGTCCCATCGCCACAAGCGGGTGTGGTAAAAGAAATTAAAATTGCTGTTGGCGATAAAGTGACAACAGGCAAATTAATCATGGTATTCGAAGCGGAGGCGGGTGCAGCAGCGCCTGCGCCTGCTCCTGCAGAAGCCCCAGCGGCTCCAGCGGCAGCACCAAGCGCAGCAGCATCTAAAGATGTCGCTGTACCAGATATCGGTGGCGATGAAGTTGAAGTTACTGAAATCATGGTTAAAGTCGGTGACAAAGTCGAAGCTGAGCAATCTTTAATTACTGTTGAAGGTGACAAAGCCTCAATGGAAGTTCCTGCGCCATTTGCTGGAACGGTTAAAGAAATCAAAATTGCGACTGGCGATAAAGTGAAAACTGGCTCGCTGATCATGGTATTTGAAGTTGCAGGCGCGGCACCTGCTGCGGCTCCAGTTGCACAAGCAGCGGCACCAGCAGCTACAACCGCTTCAGCAATTAAAGATGTTAACGTTCCAGATATCGGTGGCGATGAAGTTGAAGTTACCGAAGTGATGGTCAAAGTGGGTGATACTGTTTCCGCTGAGCAATCAATCATTACGGTTGAAGGCGACAAAGCTTCAATGGAAGTCCCAGCACCATTTGCGGGAACAGTTAAAGAAATCAAGATTGCGACTGGCGATAAAGTGAAAACTGGCTCGCTGATCATGACCTTTGAAGTGGCAGGTGCAGCACCAGCAGCGGCTCCAGCTGCTCAACCGTCTGCTCCGGCTCCTGCGGCAGCTCCTGCACAAGCTGCGCCAGCGAAAGCAACTGACAACAAAACTGAATTTGTTGAAAACGATGCATACATCCATGCAACTCCAGTCATTCGCCGCTTAGCGCGTGAATTTGGTGTTAACTTAGCGAAAGTGAAAGGTACTGGACGTAAGGGCCGTATCCTGCGTGAAGACGTTCAAGCTTACGTGAAAGATGCAGTAAAACGTGCGGAAGCTCCTGCAGCTGCAGGTGGCGGTTTACCAGGTATGCTGCCATGGCCGAAAGTGGATTACAGCAAATTCGGTGAAGTCGAAGAAGTTGAACTGGGGCGTATCCAAAAGATTTCTGGCGCTAACTTAAGCCGTAACTGGGTGATGATCCCACATGTTACACTGATGGAAGAAGTGGATACCACTGAAGTTGAAGAGTTCCGTAAGCAACAAAACAAAGAAGCTGAGAAGAAAAAACTGGATGTGAAAATCACACCATTAGTTTTTGTCATGAAAGCGGTTGCTCGTGCTCTGGAAGAAATGCCACGCTTTAATAGCTCCATTTCTGAAGATGCGCAGCGTCTGTTCCTGAAAAAATATATCAACATCGGTATTGCAGTCGATACTCCAAATGGCCTTGTTGTTCCTGTATTCAAAGACGTTAACAAAAAAGGTATTTTAGAGTTATCTCGCGAACTGATGGAAGTTTCTAAGAAAGCGCGTGCAGGTAAATTGACTGCGTCTGATATGCAAGGTGGCTGCTTCACGATTTCAAGCCTTGGTGGTATCGGAACTACCGGTTTTGCACCAATCGTGAACGCACCTGAAGTTGCTATTATGGGGCTGTCACGTTCTTCAATGAAACCTGTTTGGAATGGTAGCGAGTTTGTTCCTCGCCTGATCCTGCCAATGTCACTGTCCTTTGACCACCGTGTCATCGATGGGGCTGATGGAGCGCGCTTCATCACCCTGGTAGGGCAATTAATGAGCGATATTCGCCGTTTAGTGATGTAAATAATAAGACCGGCGAATGAGCCGGTCTGTTTTATTTAGGCTGAGGCAGAGTTTTTTGCTGCTGCTACGAAAGGTTGGGAGTTACATCACGAAATGAGCCTTTTCAGGGTGTTAACAATTCTGTAAACTGCTCTCGGTGTGTACTTTTCCAGTGGAAGATCGTTTATTCAGCAGTACCGCTGGACAAAACAAAAAGAGGTCATGATGAGTACTGAAATTAAAGCCCAAGTCGTTGTGCTTGGTGCAGGCCCTGCAGGCTATTCTGCGGCTTTCCGTTGCGCTGACTTAGGTTTAGAAACTGTTTTAGTAGAACGTTATTCAACCCTTGGTGGTGTTTGTTTAAACGTTGGTTGTATCCCTTCTAAAGCTTTACTCCATGTTGCAAAAGTGATCGAAGAAGCAAAAGCTTTAGCAGAACACGGTATCGTTTTTGGTGAGCCAAAAACTGACATTTCCAAAGTTCGCTTATGGAAAGAAAAAGTAATTAATCAGCTGACGGGGGGTCTGGCTGGTATGGCTAAAGGCCGTAAAGTTAACGTGGTTAACGGCTTAGGTAAATTTACAGGTGCCAACACGCTGGTTGTTGAAGGTGAAAATGGTAGCACAACTATCAATTTCGATAACGCAATCATTGCTGCGGGTTCCCGTCCAATTCAATTACCATTCATTCCACATGAAGACCCACGTATTTGGGATTCAACCGATGCATTAGAACTGAAAGAAGTTCCTGAGCGTCTGCTGGTTATGGGTGGGGGTATCATCGGTTTAGAAATGGGGACTGTGTATCATGCACTGGGTTCTCAAATCGATGTGGTTGAAATGTTTGACCAAGTCATCCCAGCGGCTGACAAAGATGTGGTTAAAGTATTCACCAAACAAATCAGTAAAAAATTCAACCTATTGTTAGAAACTAAAGTTACAGCCGTTGAAGCGAAAGAAGACGGTATCTATGTTTCTATGGAAGGTAAAAAAGCTTCCGCAGAACCACAACGTTATGATGCTGTACTAGTGGCAATTGGCCGTGTTCCTAACGGTAAAAACTTAGATGCAGGCAAAGCAGGCGTTGAAGTTGACGATCGTGGGTTTATCCATGTCGATAAACAAATGCGTACTAACGTTCCGCATATTTTCGCTATCGGTGATATCGTTGGTCAACCAATGTTGGCTCACAAAGGTGTTCACGAAGGTCACGTTGCTGCAGAGGTTATCTCTGGTCTGAAACATTACTTTGACCCGAAAGTTATCCCATCTATCGCTTATACTGAACCAGAAGTTGCTTGGGTTGGTTTAACTGAGAAAGAAGCGAAAGAACAAAACATCAGCTATGAAGTTGCGACTTTCCCATGGGCAGCATCAGGTCGTGCAATCGCATCTGACTGCTCTGAAGGTATGACTAAGCTGATTTTCGACAAGCAATCTAACCGTGTTATCGGTGGTGCGGTTGTCGGTGTGAATGGTGGTGAATTACTGGGTGAAATCGGCCTAGCAATTGAAATGGGCTGTGATGCTGAAGATTTAGCATTGACTATCCATGCTCACCCAACACTGTACGAATCAATCGGTATGGCTGCTGAAATTTACGAAGGTAGCATTACTGATTTACCAAACGCAAAAGCGAAAAAGAAAAAATAATTTTCTGATTCGTCGTGGTAAATAGCCTCTCTAGTAGGCGGTTTATCGCTAATGCATATAGAGAAGCCAATGTGGAAACACGTTGGCTTTTTTTGTTTTTGTGAATATAAATAAATAATTACATGTTCCGTTCAATTATTTATTGAAATCAATATTAATCATTTTATAAGTAATATGTGTTTAATTTTAAATGACCGAATCTTTATTAATAATAACGGTTAGTTGACTATAAAAATATTAAATTCTAATTTCTTTATTCTATTTTTTATAACTAATAAGGAAGTTAGTTTATGGATGATGTGACACACCTCGGTACAATAACTGTATGGGGAAACAATCCAAGAGAACATTTTAATGATTATTTTAATAACTATGATAATACTCATGAAGATATTGATTTAACAGGGAGGTATGAAAAATTAAAATGTATTTTACATGAAAATCTTTATGATAATATAAAACTAGCTGATATCCATGATGATGTTGGTAATCACAAAGTCGATATCTTTAAAAATCCTTCGATTAAAATTAAGGATGATTTAAAATCTAAACAAACATTAATTGAAAATAATTTAATTACTTTAAGAAAGGATATTGCGGAGATTGAAAAATCGCCTGGCTGGAAATTTATCATTGATCCACAAAAATATCCTTGTACATACAAATGGCATTTTCAATCTTCAGACTCCTCAGATTTAAAAATTTCAGCAACCTTTAAATTTCGCACAATTGAAGATAGGGACAGGCTCCTCGCAGAGGATTTTGACGATAATATACCGGGTATACCGAGGTTTCCTTTTGATGATATAGATCTCTATATAGATGCGGTTAATAAGCGAGCTGACCGTGATGCTAGAAATCAATTGCTCGAAATTAAAAAACAACATAAAAGTATTACGGATAAAATTCAGTTTAATGTAAATGAATTAAATAAGCTGAAAATAGCCCAAAGTAGCATGTTTGCTATTCCCTCTCCGAATGTTCCTACATTACCTCATGGTGTTGGTTTAAATACGCAAGTCACACAAACGGCAAACAGCAACATAGTAAAAGGTGTCGAAAAGACATTAGGCAATATTCGTGATGGCCTAGCGGAAACGTTTGATTGCTCTTTTGGCATGAGTTGCTCAAATGATTTAGATAAAGCAGCAAAAAATCCAAATGTGGGAACGGAGTTATCAGATTCTGATAGAATAGCGCTAGGCGGGACTGGCTCAGGAAGCCCTGACGGATGGGAGCCTGATAATAACTTAAGTACATCAGATAGGCGTTCAATACAGTCTTTGAGGGGGCAAGTAAGATTACATAAAGAGAAATTAGCCGCTTATCGACGTAATCCAGATGCTTTTGATAACCAAGGACACCTTAAGAATGCGCCCAATAATACGGTTAGGCAACGCATTATTGATGGGCGAATTAAGCATTTAGAAAAAGAAATTAAAACATTTGAAAAGAACATAAATGAAATTAAGAATGGTAAAGGTTAAAATATGAAAATAGAACTGAGTCTACTGGAAGAGGCTATAGTAGCCATTTTCAAAGAAATGAAAGTACAGGGAATGGATAATATAGACTTAGAAGCAGATTTTTATTGGAATGTGCCTTCTGAATCTATTTATGATATTTACAATGAGCCGGCTCAGTTAGATATTGGGCAGTTAGAGGCTGATTATGAGATGCTATGTAAAGCTAAAGAAAATGAATTACTCATAAAATATAACTTAAAAAATATATCAGCCATTCTTCGTTATTTATCAGAAAAACACGCAATATGATCTGACTTGATGATGCTAAAGGTGTAGGCAAATGCTGGTTTGGCTATTGTTTTCACCTTATCTACATCTACTAACTTTCAATCATTCGTGTAGATAAAACAAAATAATACATATCAATAAGAAAGCGCTATGGAACTAAAACCTACTGCAATTTTAATTCATGTACCTGATGTTCAAGCGGGTTTGGCTTGGTATCAGCAAGCTTTTCCACAAGCAAAGGCAGAATACTTGCCTGAATTTGATTTCACCTTACTGCATGTCGGAGACTTCACGATAGAAGTGGTTCAAGCCGATGCCAAAGTGAGCGAAGGTAAAAAAGGGACGGTATTGTATTGGCAAGTCGATAATTTTGATTTGGCTTTTAAGCGTTTCACTCAACTAGGGGCAAAACTGTATCGCGGGCCAATGTTAATAGATAGTAACAATCGAATGTGCCAACTGGAAGATCCATTTGGTAATTTAATTGGCCTAAAAGGACAATAAAATCAATTAAAATATTTAAAAAAATTAAAACCAATCGCAATGATTTACCTTATCAATTAGTAATATAAATAAAATTGCGATAAAAAATATAATTTGTGATAGCTGATGAAAAAAGGCACTAATTAGGGTGCTTTAAATTTTAAAATGCATTATAAAAAGTATGGTTTTTTCGGCGTTTTACGATGGTTAATAGTATCTTAAGCTGAAAACTAACCAGTAATGAAGTGTTAAGGCGTAAAGTTAGTAGTTAAATGTTGCTTTCTTGTGAATGAATTAACATTACGTTTAAATTCTGCTATGCTGATCGCCCGAAGCTGGGCATAATTTTACCGCCATTGAGATTATGCGAGCAAATTCCTCTGACCTGGCACCGGATGATAATTTTGTCAGTATGGTGCAGACAGCCGGGTATATAAATAACAAAGAAGCGAGGAGAACGTCGTGCTAGAAGAATACCGTAAGCACGTAGCCGAGCGTGCCGCTCAAGGGATTGTCCCTAAGCCATTAGATGCGTCACAAGTAGCTGCACTGGTAGAGTTACTCAAAAACCCACCCAAAGGTGAAGAAGATTTCCTGTTAGATCTGCTGACCAACCGCGTCCCCCCTGGTGTTGACGAAGCAGCGTACGTAAAAGCTGGATTTTTAGCCGCGATAGCGAAAGGCGAAACTTCCTCCCCTCTTATCTCCCCTGAAAAAGCCATTGAACTGTTAGGTACCATGCAGGGCGGATATAACATCCACGCACTGATTGAAGCGTTGGATGACGAAAAACTAGCACCAATCGCCGCTAAAGCACTTTCCCACACCTTACTGATGTTTGATAACTTCTATGACGTAGAAGAAAAAGCGAAAGCGGGAAATGTTCACGCGAAACAAGTTATTGAATCATGGGCAGATGCCGAGTGGTTCAAAGAGCGCCCTGCGCTAGCAGAAAAAATGACAGTTACTGTGTTCAAAGTGACTGGTGAAACTAACACAGATGACTTATCGCCAGCACCTGATGCATGGTCACGTCCAGATATCCCATTACACGCGTTAGCAATGCTGAAAAACGCGCGCGATGGTATTGAACCAGACGATGCGGGCAATGTTGGCCCAATCAAGCAAATCGATGCGCTGAATAAAAAAGGTTTCCCATTAGCTTACGTGGGTGACGTAGTCGGTACCGGTTCTTCTCGTAAATCAGCGACTAACTCCGTGCTGTGGTTTATGGGGGACGATATCCCATTTGTACCAAATAAACGTGGTGGTGGGGTGGTATTAGGTGGCAAAATTGCACCAATCTTCTTTAATACAATGGAAGATGCGGGTGCATTACCGATTGAAGTGGACGTTTCTAAACTGAATATGGGCGATGTGATTGACATCTATCCATTTAAAGGTGAAGTTCGTAACCATGAAACGGGCGAGCTGCTAGAAACATTTGAATTAAAAACAGATGTGCTGATTGACGAAGTTCGTGCAGGTGGTCGTATTCCACTGATTATCGGCCGTGGTTTAACCAGTAAAGCACGTGAATCTCTGGGCTTAGAAGCAACAGATGTGTTCCGTCACGCGAAATCCGTTGCACAAAGCAATCGTGGTTTCTCATTAGCACAAAAAATGGTTGGTCGTGCTTGTGGTCGTCCAGGTATTCGCCCTGGCGAATATTGTGAGCCAAAAATGACTTCTGTAGGTTCACAAGATACAACTGGCCCAATGACCCGTGATGAACTCAAAGACTTGGCTTGCTTGGGTTTCTCTGCAGATTTAGTCATGCAGTCATTCTGCCATACCGCGGCATATCCAAAACCTGTTGATGTGACAACACACCACACCTTACCTGATTTCATCATGAACCGTGGCGGTGTTTCTCTGCGTCCAGGCGATGGTATTATCCACTCATGGTTAAACCGTATGTTACTGCCAGATACCGTCGGTACAGGTGGTGACTCACATACGCGTTTCCCAATTGGTATTTCATTCCCTGCGGGTTCAGGTTTAGTCGCATTTGCTGCAGCAACAGGGGTGATGCCTCTGGATATGCCTGAGTCAGTATTGGTTCGCTTTAAAGGTGAAATGCAGCCGGGTATCACATTACGTGACCTCGTTCATGCAATTCCACTGTATGCAATTAAAGACGGCCTTCTGACCGTAGAGAAAAAAGGTAAGAAAAACATTTTCTCTGGCCGTATCTTAGAAATTGAAGGCTTACCTGAGCTCAAAGTTGAACAAGCGTTTGAATTAGCGGATGCGTCAGCTGAGCGTTCAGCGGCGGGTTGTACTATCAAATTGGATAAAGCGCCAATTATCGAATACCTGCAATCGAATATCGTTCTATTAAAATGGATGATAGCTGAAGGTTATGGCGATCGTCGTACTATCGAACGCCGTATCAAAGGAATGGAAAGCTGGTTAGCGGATCCACAGCTGCTAGAAGGTGATGCAGATGCGGAATACGCAGCAGTGATTGAAATTGACCTCAATGATATTAAAGAGCCAATTCTGTGTGCACCAAATGACCCAGATGACGCACGTTTATTATCTGATGTTCAAAACGAGAAAATTGATGAAGTTTTCATCGGTTCTTGTATGACAAACATCGGTCACTTCCGTGCAGCAGGTAAGTTATTGGATTCCCACAAAGGCCAATTACCAACACGTTTATGGGTTGCGCCTCCAACTAAGATGGACGCAGCACAGTTAACCGAAGAAGGTTATTACAGCGTTTTTGGTAAGAGTGGAGCGCGTATTGAAGTCCCTGGTTGCTCTCTGTGCATGGGTAACCAAGCACGTGTGGCAGATGGTGCAACGGTTGTTTCCACTTCGACGCGTAACTTCCCGAACCGTTTAGGGACAGGTGCGAATGTTTATCTCGCATCAGCAGAACTGGCTGCGGTCGCTTCCTTATTAGGTCGTTTACCAACACCGTCAGAATATCTGCAATTTATGGATAAGGTCGATGAAACAGCAGCGGATACCTACCGTTACCTGAACTTTGACCAATTATCGCAATATACCGAAAAAGCGGATGGCGTGATTTTCCAAACAGCCGTGTAATCAGGTAATATTAGTCATGAAGGCTCCTGATTTAGGAGCCTTTTTTGCTTCAACTTAATAAGTTAGTTAAATATATTCAGAAATTTCGATTAAATTTAAATCGATATCACGTATGTAAATTGATCTGATCGCCCCAGTTGCCCCAGTACGATTTACTGGTCCTTCGATAATTTTTACACCTTGTTGTTCAATCTGTTTTTGTACGTCACACAGCGGTATATCACTAATAAAGCATAAATCGAGTGAGCCTGGCACAGGCAAGTGCGCTTTGGGTTCGAATTCTTTTCCATATTGGTGGATATTGATTTTTTGTTGCCCGAAACTTAGCGCGTGGCGCTGTTCACCAAAGGTAACAACTTCCATTTTTAATACGCGTTGGTAGAAGTCAATGCAGGCATCAAGGTTGGTTGTGGTTAGCACTATATGGTCTAAGCGATTGATCATTATGGCCCCTATGCTTGAACTATGACTATTTTAGTTATTTGCCTATTTAATAGTAAATGAATCATATGATTTATGTGTTGAAACCGATGCTTTACTCCGTTTTATTTTTTCTGGTGGTAATACCTCTCAACAAAGCGGTTTGACTCGCGTTATACTAGCTTCAACAACGCAAGAGTGAGGGACTGCATATGGACTACCAATTTTTCCAAGATATCACCGGAGCTATCTCCGCTAAATTCTCGATGGATCATGAGGCTATTGGATATTGGCTTAACGAAGAGGTTAAAAATGACCTTAGTCTGTTAGATGCTATTGAAGAAAATTATGAAAAAATTAAAGGTAGTGAAAAACAATGGGAGCTTATTGGTCACGAATATACATTATTGCTTGATGATGAAGAAGTGATGATCCGTGCCAACCAACTATCATTTGAAACAGAAGGGTTGGAAGAAGGCATGAGTTATTATGATAATGAAAGTGTTGCATTTTGCGGTATTGATGACTTCTTATTAATGTTAAAAGATTATCGTATTTTTGTTATGGAAAATAGATAAAATAATTTTATTTAGTGATTTGTTTTGTGTTTCAATAAATCACCGCTATTATTTGCAGTGTGCGGCCAGCCATTAAACGCTTTGTTAAAGATTAATTGGCTGGGATTAATATTGATAATTGGATCCTAAAGGGCATATATATGAATACTGATGATGTTACAGGCGCGTTGAATGATGCAACGAATTGGTTTGTGGCAAACCAAGATCTGTTAGTTCAGTATGTTGTGAATATCGTGTCTGCTATCGTTATCTTGATTGTCGGGATGATGATTGCAAAATGGGTCGGACGTGGTTTACATCGCGTGATGACCATGAAGGGAATTGATTCAACAGTCAGTGACTTTTTATCGGCGATTGCACGCTATACCATTGTTGCGTTCACCTTAATTGCTGTATTAGGGAAAATTGGCGTACAAACTGCCTCTGTGATTGCGGTCATGGGTGCGGCCGGTTTAGCGGTTGGCTTAGCGTTACAGAACTCACTGGGTAACTTTGCAGCAGGTGTTTTGCTGGTGGTATTTAGACCACTAAAAGCGGGAGAATATGTCTCGATTGGTGCAGTTGAAGGCACAGTGCAAAATGTACAAATATTTTCAACGACGCTAAGAACGGCAGATGACCGTATTATTGTTATTCCTAATGGAAAGATAATTGCCGATAACATTATTAATACCAGTCGTGAGCCTAATCGCCGCCAAGATATTATTGTTGGTGTTGCTTACGATTCTGATATTGATGTGGTGAAAAAAGTATTAGGGGATATCGTCGCTGCGGATAGCCGTATTCAGCATGCTAAAGGCGTGACTATCCGTTTACATGATATGGCGCCATCCTCATTAAATTATTTAGTACGTTTTTGGACCACCAATGGTGATGCATGGCCGGTGTATTGGGATTTGCTTGAGGAGTTTAAGCGAGCATTGGATAAACATAATATTGGCATTCCATTCCCACAAATGGATGTTCATGTTCATAAACAAAATACGTCTATCAAACAAGATCCTGCAGAGTAATATTTAGCAGTATCATTAAAAATAAGAGCCTGTCTTTGATGGGCTCTTTTCATTTCTCACATCTCTATTTTTCTTACTGAATTGTTTTTAGTTATAAGTGATGCTTATGACCTATTAGACTTAATCATTTCCACTAATGATTTTTTCTCATTAATATTCATGCATATTAATTGAATAAAAAACCGGAATTAATGCATGTTTTCAATCTATTTACAGGGTGCACTGCTAGGTGCTGCAATGATATTACCTTTAGGTCCACAGAATGCTTTTGTCTTGCAGCAAGGCAGTCGAAAGCAGTTTCATTTAATGAGCGCATTATTATGTGCATTAAGTGATACCGCTTTAATTGTCGCGGGTGTTTTTGGTGGGAGCGCTTTATTAAGCCAGTCTGAAATATTAATGCAGTTGATTACATGGGCTGGCGTAGCATTTCTTATGTGGTATGGCTATGGTGCGTTTCGTACTGCTCTCAGCCCTGATGAGGTCATACTTCAAACGGAAAACCGGGCTATCACGAGATGGAAAGTGATTGTCACATTGTTTGCTGTCACTTGGCTAAATCCTCATGTTTATTTAGACACCTTCGTTGTCTTGGGCAGTGTGGGGGGGCAATTAGAAAGCCAGCTGAGACCTTGGTTTACGGCGGGTGCTCTAACAGCTTCTTTTGTTTGGTTTTTTGCATTAGCGATACTTGCTGCTTGGTTTTCACCCGTGTTAAATAAACCGCGTTCACAGCGCATTATTAATGTTTTTGTCGGTAGTGTGATGTGGTTTATTGCATTTCAACTCGCTATACAGGGGCTTAAAGGACTAGGTTTGCTTTCTCAATAACAATATATCTTCAACAGACAAGCAATAACGTTCAATTTCTCATTATTCTGACTGTACTTTTTGTTTCATGTGTTACTGTTAAATTGAGCTCAGGGATAGTTTGTACTAATTATCCCTTTTTTAGCGATAAATAATTGTCTTGGGAGGTTCTGTGAAATTAAAATCTTTAGTTTTAGCTGCGATGGTAGCAGGTGCTACGGTTCCGACCATATCATTGGCTGACCCGTTACCGAATGGTCCACACATTACTACTTCGGGTAATGCAATCGTGAAGGCAGCTCCAGACATGGCGACGCTGAATATTCTTGTGGAAGTTACTGCAAAAGATGCAGCAGCGGCAAAAGCTGGGGTCGATAAGCGAGTTGCGGAGTATTTTGAGTTTCTTAAGAAAAATGGTATTGAAAAACAAGATATTAACGCAGCAAATGTCCGAACTCAACCTAAATATGATTACAGCAGTGTGAAACAAAAATCTACTATCGAAGGCTACACGGCAACACGTTCTGTTGAAGTGAAAGTGAAGAAATTGGACCAACTTAATGTCTTGTTAGACGGCGCTTTAGCTGCGGGTCTCAATGAAATAAATTCAGTACAGTTTGGTGTGGCTAACCCGCAACAGTATCGTGATGAAGCACGGTCTCAAGCGATTAAAAATGCGACAGAACAAGCCAATATCTTAGCGAAAGGCTTTAATGTCCAGTTAGGCCCAGTGTATAGCATTAACTATAATGCGCCAGCGGCGGTGCCATATCCAATCGCTGCAAGAAATTACGGCGGGGCAATGAAAGCCTCTGTTGCTCAAGACCTCAAGATTGATGAAACCTATGAACAACAGAGTATTGATTTTAATGACCAAGTCGATGTGGTATTTGAATTAAAACGTTAGCTTTTTGCTGGTTCATCTTCTTGTTTTAACATCTGGCGCCCAGTTTTTAATAGGGCGTCAGTCACATTTTTCATTGTGCGGCTTTCAGGTGCGAAGCGGTGCCAGTAAAGCATGCGTCGTTGGCATAGCCCTGGAGTTAAATCAACCAATTCACCATTTGCCAATTCACTGGCTATCTGCAAATGTGGGATCATACAGCAGGTCGAACCTTGCTTCGCTAACTGTACAAAGGCCTCCGAGGAGTTCACGATATGGCATGGGACACTACCCGGCGACAAGCCAAAGTTTTGTTGAACAAAGGCTTGGTGCATATCATCTAAATGGTCGAAAGCAACCGCAGGTGCTTTTAATAACGAAGAGCGAGTAACGCCATCGGGAAAATATTTTGCCGCAAAGCCGGGTGATGCGACAAAAATATAGTCCAGTGCGCCAAGTTTATCGACTAAGCAACCAGGTAATGCTTGAGGTTGAATACTGATAGCGCCTACCACTTCACCGCGTCTTAAACGTTCTTGGGTTCGTGTTTCATCTTCAACCTGAATATTTAACCGGATAGGGCTATTGCCTAATACAGGGTTTAGGGCTGGAAGAAACCAAGTTGCCAAGCTGTCGGCGTTGACGGCAAGTGAAAGTAACAACGGGGTGGAGCCACTATTTTCATCACCTAACCATTGCTCTTCTAATAATTCGACTTGATGAAGCAGTGCTAGTAATTTTTGCCCTTGTTCAGTTGGGTGTGGCGGAACGGTACGCACAAGTAATGGCTGCCCAAACAGATTTTCTAACTGCTTTATGCGTTGTGAAACAGCAGATTGCGTGATGCAGAGCTTTTGAGCTGCGCGCTCAAAGCCGCGTTCACGGATAACGGCATCCAGTGCTTGTAATGCGCGATAGTCAGGGCGCTTCATCAAAAAGATCTCCTTGTTGTTATTCTATCAAGCACTATGCCATATTTTTACACGCAACACTTAAAAATATTATTGTTGTGGCGTAAATCCCAATAACCATGACACAAATACAACGAACAAGGCTGCAACTTATTGGGTGTCCGGTATATACTAGTTATTAATAACCTTAATCACGACTCAATTAAATCTTAAAAGGCATGAGCATGACTCAGGACGAATTAAAAAAAGCGGTAGGTTGGGCAGCACTTGATTACGTAAAACCGGGCACTATCGTTGGTGTTGGAACGGGTTCAACGGCTTCACACTTCATTGATGCATTAGCAACAATGAAAGGTCAAATAGAAGGCGCAGTATCAAGTTCAGAAGCATCAACTCAAAAATTAAAATCATTGGGTATTACGGTATTTGATTGTAATGAAGTCGATTCATTAGATGTTTATGTTGATGGCGCTGATGAGGTTGACCACCACATGAATATGATCAAAGGCGGTGGTGCCGCTTTAACACGTGAAAAAATTGTTTCTGCGATTGCAAAAACCTTTGTCTGTATCGTTGACGAATCTAAATTAGTTGATGTGTTGGGTAAATTCCCACTGCCTGTTGAAGTGATCCCAATGGCACGTAGCTATGTGGCACGTGAATTGGTTAAACTGGGTGGCACGCCAGAGTACCGTCAAAATGTAATTACAGATAACGGTAATGTCATTTTAGATGTCCATAATTTAAATATTGTTGACCCTGTGGCACTCGAAAATACCATTAACGGAATTGCGGGGGTCGTGACTGTTGGGTTGTTCGCGAATCGTGGGGCTGACGTCGTTTTGATGGGAACTGCAAACGAAGGTGTTAAAACCATCAAGTTATAATCTATATCGTATTCAATTATTCTATTAAGCCAGTGGCATTATACCCGCTGGCTTTTTTGTTTTACTGATATTTTGCAATTAGTTTATGAACAGATAGACGCTAAATTAATTAACCAGTTTTATAAATATCATCAATTTGAAATTTATTTTATTTTTTTTAATATCGAGCTATTTTGGTGATATATCTCACACAAATAGGCATTGTGCAGGAAAAATCCTTATTTTGTGTTACCGCCCCTGATTTTCTACCATTTAACTTCTTTTTCTTCGCGCTTTTTAGTACCCATTAAGCAAACGGTTGTATTGCTACTGCGCTATTTTTTGCTATGTTGGTATACGCTCATAGCTCAAGGTAGATAGATGTCATCTCTCTTGAGCTATGTTAGGCAAACACATATGTTCATCTGTTATAAATCTTAAGTACGTTCACGATAGGGTAGGGAAATGGTTAAAGTATCTTTGCAAAAAGACAAAATTAAATTTTTACTGCTAGAAGGTGTGCACCAAAGTGCGGTTGATAACTTAAAAGCCGCGGGCTACACCAATATTGAATATCACAAAAGTGCGTTATCCGACGAAGAATTAAAAGAAGCGATTAAAGATGCACGTTTTGTAGGTATCCGTTCCCGTACTCATCTTACTGAAGAAATTTTCGCTGCAGCAGAAAAACTCGTTGCAGTAGGTTGCTTTTGTATCGGCACCAATCAAGTTGATTTAGATGCCGCTGCAAAGCGCGGTATTCCTGTTTTTAACGCACCATTTTCGAATACACGTTCTGTTGCAGAAATGGTATTAGGCCAGTTATTACTTTTACTGCGTCGCATTCCTGAAGCCAATATGCAAGCACACCGTGGTATTTGGGAAAAACAAGCTAAAGGCTGTTTTGAAGCACGTGGTAAGCGTCTTGGTATTGTTGGATATGGTCACATCGGTACTCAGCTAGGGATCTTAGCTGAAGGTATCGGTATGAATGTTTTCTTTTATGATATTGAAAACAAACTACCTTTAGGTAACGCAACACAAGTTCGTTCTTTAACTGAACTGCTGAATATGAGCGATGTTGTTAGCTTACATGTACCTGAAACACCAAGTACGAAAAATATGTTTGCTAAAGAACAATTTGATCGTATGAAACCTGGTTCTATTTTCATTAACGCATCACGCGGAACGGTGGTTGATATTCCTTCACTGGCTGAAGCGTTAGAAAGCAAGCATTTATCCGGTGCAGCGGTGGATGTCTTCCCAAGCGAGCCTGCTGCAAATAATGACCCTAATGACCCATTTATCTCTGAATTAATTAAGTTCGACAATGTGATTTTAACCCCGCATATTGGGGGCTCGACTGAAGAAGCTCAAGAAAATATTGGGCTGGAAGTGGCAAGTAAGTTGGCGAAATACTCAGATAATGGTTCAACCTTATCTGCGGTTAATTTCCCTGAAGTTTCTCTGCCAGTGCATACTGAGGATACAAACCGTTTCTTGCATATTCATGAAAACCGCCCAGGTATTTTGAATAGCATCAACCAAGTATTCACGGAAAATAACATTAACGTTGTCGGCCAGTATTTACGTACATCAGGTAACGTAGGTTATGTGGTTATTGACGTATTAATGCAAACGCCAAACCAAACAGATGAAGCGCTTCAGAAATTAAAAGACTTGCCAGGCACCATCCGTGCGCGTTTATTGTTCTAAACTACGCTAAAAATTGAGTGAAATAATGGCGCGGATATTTATGACCAGCGCCATATTTTTTGCGGCGTAATAATTTCGGGTAAAGGAATATCCCAGTGTGCGATAGGGAGCTTTTCTACTTGCTGGCAATTATGGGCAAGGCCAATTGGATAAAAACCGGTTTGTTGCCAATTTGCTAGAGTTCTATCATAGAACCCACCTCCCATACCTAACCGTTGCCCTTGAGTATCAAATGCCACTAATGGGATAAGCATGATATCCAGTTTTTCGAGTGGTAACACATCTCTGACATCAAGTGGTGGCTCATCAATATGAAATCGGTTTTTAACAAGTTGGCTATCTGGACGATAGTGAAGAAACAGCAAATGGTGACGACTAAAAGGATGTAAAACAGGAAGGTACACTTGCTTACCTTGAGCCCAAAGTGCATGAATAAGCGGCTTTGTGTTAATTTCCCCATCAAAAGAAAGAAACAGAGCAATATTATTGGCTTGTACAATTTTCGGGTGGTGTAATGCGTTATGCATGACTTGCTCAGCGGCACTTTGTTGTTGTTCAAGGCTTAGTTGGCGGCGTGCCTGACGGATAGTTTGACGTACCAGCTGGCGTTGTGTCGAGAGAGAATCTTGCATGTGATAACCTGTTATAAATACGATAAAAACAGTTAATCCAGTAATTATATTACTTAGAGTATATCGTAAGATGAACGGCTATGTAGAAAACAAATGAAAAATAAGCAGAAACTTAATTGAGGGTCTCCAAGATGCCGTTGTAGGCTGTAACCCTTGAACCCTTGGTTCAAGGTGAACGCAGTTTAGCAACCTTTAGGCTTCCTGAGCGAATCAGGCATGCTCACCAGCGCCATAACCACATTCTATTTAGTTGAAATATCGGCTCAGGGGACTCGCCCACTCACGCGCATCTCAGAGAAATTTGGTTTGAGAACTTATCGTTACTCAGTGATTTCATTGTACGAAACTAGATTTAAAATGCAACCTTAATTTTGTATATTTTTTTCTACTAGTGTCTGATTAATAAGCAGATTTACTCTAGGGGCAATACCTGCCTCTCAGTAATTTTCACCTGATCGTGCAACGCTTGTTCAATTGTGTGCTGCAACATTTTTATTTTCTCTTCCATATTATAAGCATAATCACGCGTTTTTGTCTTTTCTTGTGCTAATTCGTGACAGACGTTCAATGCTACGATAAAAATAAGCTGTTCCATATTGGTGACACCGCTTCTATCTTTCAGATTTTGCAAGCGTTGTTCTAATTCTTTAGCCGACTCAAGAAGGGCTTCTTTTTGTTCTGATGGGCAGTTGACTCGCATTGAGCGCCCGAAAATCTGGATGTCGACAGGTTGTGCGGACATGATACCTCCATACTGAATAATACTCGCCGTAAATACATCATATTTGGCGCAATTAATAGATAAGACAAAAGCATACTGGTCTAGCGGCTACCCTTGATGGTAGCATATCACGAATCATAAGCTAACATGACGAATTCAGATGTCTATACAAAAATCTTTACCAAACTATGAATCACTGGACAAACTCCTGCAACAGCACTCAATCGCACTTACTGCTGCGGAAATCCATGGTCTAATAACCGGGTTGATCTGCGGTGGGGGCCGTGACCATAGCTGGCAAACGTTAGTCCATGACCTTGCTAACGACGGTTTAGCTTTCCCTCAAACTGTTGCACAGCCACTGCGAGAACTTTTTGATACCACATTTGAAGCACTTGATGACAGCGAGTTTGCATTTGCCATGCTATTCCCTGACGAAGACGCTTCTGTTTTTGACCATGCTGATGCACTGGCTGGTTGGGTTAATCACTTTTTATTAGGGCTTGGAGTTACACAACCGAAATTGGCTGATAAAAAAGAGATAAGCGAAGTTATCACCGATTTACGCAATATTGGTATGCTTGGTTATGATGAAGACGAAGACCAAGAAGAACTTGAGCAAGCGCTAGAAGAAGTGATTGAGTATGTCAGGGTGGCGGTACAATTATGTTACATTGCATTGATTGAGCCAACTAAAGGCCCGACGGCAGTGGAAAATGATAAGCCCGTTCTTCATTAATTTCTATTAATGTGCGTTTTCAAAGCCACTTAACTTTGTCGATGAATAATTTATTACTGATAAAATTAAGTGCTTGAAAACGGGATGTATCCTATTTTAAGTCATTTCGCCAGTGTATGTTGTATGTGATTGGTTAAACACAAGCAATATATTCAGCAATCTAATTATTCTGATAATAAGGCAAAAATGGTATGAATAAACAGGAATTTATTTCTCGTCGCAATGCATTATTGGCTCAAATGCAATCAGGCAGTGCAGCAATTATTTTTTCAGCGCCTCCTGCGCAGCGTAATGCGGATTGCGAATACCCGTACCGTCAACACAGTGATTTCCTTTATTTGACGGGGTTTAGTGAGCCTGAAGCTGTATTAGTCCTGATTAAGAGCGATGAAAAACATAGCCATACTGTTCTTTTTAACCGTGTTCGTGATTTAACTGCTGAGATTTGGTTTGGTCGTCGCCTTGGGCAAGATGCTGCTCCTGAGAAGTTAGGTATTGATAAAGCGTTACCTTTCAATGAAATAGAAGAGCAGCTTTATCAATTATTAAATGGCCTCGACGTGGTTTATCATGCTCAGGGTGAGTTTGCCTATGCCGATAAATTGCTATTTGATGCCTTAGATATTTTACGTAAAGGCAGCCGTCGTAACTTACGAGCACCACAAACATTGGTAGATTGGCGGCCGATTGTCCATGAAATGCGCTTATTTAAGTCGGAAGAAGAAATTAACGCCCTGCGTATGGCTGGGCGAATTTCTGCTCTAGCACACGTCAGAGCCATGGAAACTTGCCGACCTAATATGTATGAATATCAACTTTGTGGTGAGTTAGAGCACGAATTTACTCGCCATGGTGCACGTTTTCCTTCGTACAACTCCATTGTGGGCAGTGGTGAAAATGCCTGTATTTTGCATTACACCGAAAATGAGAGCCTAATGAAGGATGGCGAATTAGTCTTAATTGATGCGGGTGCAGAGTTTGAAGGTTATGCAGGGGATATCACACGTACTTTCCCAGTTAATGGTAAATTTAGCCAAGCACAACGTGAAATTTACGATATCGTCCTCAAAGCATTAAATACCGCGTTAGAGCTATATCGTCCGGGAACCAGCATCCATGAGGTGACTCGTGAAATTGTTCGTATCAAAACTGAAGGCCTCGTTGCACTTGGAATTTTACAAGGCGATGTGGATCAATTGATCGAAAACAAAGCATATCAGCCATTCTTTATGCATGGTTTAAGTCATTGGTTAGGGTTAGATGTACATGACGTAGGTTTTTACGGTACAGACCGGGATCGTGTGCTTGAAGTTGGAATGGTATTAACTGTCGAGCCTGGTTTGTATATTGCTCCAGATGCCGATGTGCCACCGCAATATCGCGGAATTGGTGTACGTATCGAAGATGATATTGTGATCACCGAAAACGGAAATGAAAACTTAACAGACTTAGTCGTGAAAGACCCTGATGAAATTGAAGCCCTAATGGCAGCAGCAACGCACAATTTAGGGTAGATGTCAGTCATCATAGAAAGGTAATAAACAACGCATGAATGTGATCATCGTGGGGGGCGGTATGGCGGGTGCAACATTAGCACTGGCGATATCATCCCTTAGCCAAGGAAAATTATCGGTTTCATTAATCGAGGCAGCTTTGCCAGATGGTAAACATCCCGGGTTCGACGCACGTGCGATTGCGTTAGCCCACGGTACTTGCCAATCGTTAGCAAAAATAGGTGTCTGGCCTGCTTTAGCAGATTGTGTGACCCCCATTAATCACGTCCATGTGTCTGATAGAGGCCATGCTGGTTTTGTAAACATTGCTGCCGATGATTATCATATCGACGCTCTAGGCAATGTCATTGAATTGCACGAAGCTGGCGCCCGCCTGTTTTCGTTGTTACGTAAAGCCCCTGGAGTTACCCTTTATTGCCCTGCAAAAGTAGAAAATGTTCATCGTGAACAAGATATCGTTACGGTCACCTTGGATAATGGCGATAAGGTAACCGGGGAATTACTGATTGCTGCGGATGGTAGCCATTCCGCGATAGGTAAAGCCTGCCATATGCAATGGCAACAGGATGACTATGGGCAAGTGGCTATTATCGCGAATGTGAAAACCGCCATTGACCCGCAGGGCCAAGCTTTTGAACGTTTTACTGAATTTGGCCCATTAGCACTATTGCCGATGTCACAAGGCCGTAGTTCATTGGTTTGGTGTCATCAACAAGAGCAAGCAGACACCATCAGGGCTTGGGATGATGCGACATTTATGGATAAATTACAGCAAGCGTTTGGCTGGCGGTTAGGTGAAATCGTCATGGCAGGTAAGCGCCATTGCTATCCACTGGTATTGCGTAAAGCACTTAACCCAGTCAGTCATCGAGTTGTGTTAGTTGGAAATGCCGCTCAGACTTTGCATCCTATTGCGGGGCAAGGTTTTAATTTAGGTATCCGTGATGTGATGCAATTGGCTCACATGGTGGTAAATGCAGACGCGAAGGGGCAAGATATTGGACGTTATTCACTCCTAAGCCAATACCAGCAAGCTCGGGCGTTAGATAGAGACAAAACGGTTACGATAACCGACGGTTTGGTTCGTTTATTTGAGAATCGCTGTTTACCGCTTATTGTCGGGCGTAACTTAGGTTTAATGGCAATGGAAATGTTACCGCCAGCTCGTGATGTTTTGGCTCGCCAAACATTGGGTTGGGTTGCACACCAATAACCACGAAATAAAGAGGAATAAAGAATATGCAATCATTTGATGTGGTTATCGCCGGTGGTGGTATGGTTGGGTTAGCACTCGCTTGTGGACTTGAAGGGAGTGGGCTACGTGTTGCGGTAATTGAGAATCATCCACCTAAGCTGCCATTTAGTGTAGCAGAGCCGCACGCATTAAGGGTATCAGCTATTAATGCGGCAAGTGAAAAGTTACTGTCCCATTTAGGTGTTTGGTCAACGATTAAAGGAATGCGAGCTTCTGCATATAATGGCATGGAAGTTTGGGATAACGACAGTTTTGGGCGTATTACTTTTACCGCTCAAGAGCGCAACTTAACGCATTTAGGGCATATTGTTGAAAATAAAGTCGTACGTGATGCACTATGGCAAAAGGCGTCGCAGCTTCGCGATGTGACATTATTAGCACCCGCAACGATTAAAAAAGTAGTGTGGGGAGAAAATGATGTTTTTATTACGTTAGATGATGAAAACATGTTAACAGCACGGTTAATTGTGGGGGCTGACGGGGCAAACTCGTGGTTGCGTAGTCATGCGGATATTCCATTAACCTTTTGGGATTATGAACATACCGCGTTAGTTGCTACGGTCCGAACTGAAAAACCTCACGAAGGTGTTGCTCGCCAAGCTTTTGATGGTGAAGGTATTTTGGCGTTTTTACCATTAAGTGACCCGCATCTTTGCTCGATTGTCTGGTCTCAGCCTGCCACCGAAGCAGCAAGGCGCCAGTCTTTAGAACCTACTGATTTTAATAAAGAATTGGCAGTTGCATTTGATATTCGTCTTGGTCTTTGCCAAGTGGAAAGTGATCGATTAACTATTCCATTAACTGGACGCTATGCAAGGCAATTTGCGGCGCAACGTTTAGCGTTGTTAGGGGATGCAGCTCATACCATCCATCCATTAGCGGGCCAAGGGGTTAACCTTGGTTTTATGGATGTCGCTATGCTGATTGGTGAAATTAAACGTTTGCACCGTGAAGGCAAAGACTTTGGTCAATATTTATACTTGCGTGACTATGAGCGTAGCCGTAAGCACAGTGCAGCGTTGATGTTAGCTGGTATGCAAGGCTTCCGTGAATTATTCGATGGTAATAACCCTGCGAAGAAGTTGCTGCGTGATATTGGGCTAGTGCTAGCGGATAGCTTACCGGGGGTTAAACCGCAATTATTGAACCATGCGATGGGGCTATTTGATATGCCTAAGTGGCTGGAACAACTCCAAGTTGAAGACGCTCTCTAAATTCCTTTCTGTAAAGGCACAATTGATAAATATTGTGCCTTTTCTTTATTTATCTCAATACACATAGGGTCACCACTGATTTCTGTATAAGAAATAATCCTAATGACCTCGTTTTAATATGAGTAGTAGAGCTCTTCTTTTATTTCCTGACTGAAAAAAACTAATTACATTCATTTTTCGCATTAGTTTTATTTATATTGCTGTGGTGGGTTTTATTTATCAAGGTATCATTCAAATTCTAGTTTTGGTGATATTTTGCACCATTAGACTCTAAATGTAAGGGTTTTGAGTGATCATTCTCAATTATTTAACAAAAATCGCTGGCAAAATCAGAGCGCAATCAGTAATACAGAGGAATGGTAGCCCTATTTTTTTTTATAGAATAGAACCGCAAACAGTGGTAGGTTTTTAAAAAGTTATCGTTTGCGTCGGGTTAAAATTATCACGTGATTTTGTTGCAGATGGGTAATTTTCACCACGCAATCACCCTGTCATATTAATAATGTAAAGAGGGTATTCATGGTAAAGCAAACAACACTATATGATGAACATATAGCCTGCGGTGCAAAAATGGTCGATTTTCATGGTTGGATGATGCCGTTGCATTATGGTTCACAGATCAATGAACATAATTTTGTCAGAACCGAAGCAGGGATGTTTGATGTTTCCCATATGACTATTGTTGATTTACACGGCGAAGGCTGTCGTGATTTTCTGCGTTATCTTCTCGCCAACGATATCAATAAACTTACAGAGCAAGGTAAAGCCTTATATACAGGTATGCTGAATGCTTCTGGTGGTGTTATTGATGACCTGATTGTGTATTACCTCGCTGATGACTTTTATCGTCTCGTCGTCAACTCAGCAACACGTGATAAAGACCTCGCTTGGATTGAGCAGCATGCTAAAGGCTATGCGGTTGAAATTCGTGTTCGCGATGATTTAGCACTATTGGCTGTTCAAGGGCCACAAGCGCCAGAAAAAGTTCATTCATTACTCAGTGTGGAACAAAACAGTGCTATTGAAGGAATGAAACCATTTTATGGTGTTCAAGCAGGGGATTTGTTCATCGCAACCACTGGGTATACTGGTGAAAAAGGTTATGAAATTGCCCTGCCTAAAGAGCAGGTCGTTGAATTTTGGCATAAACTGCTTAAGTCTGGAGTTCACCCTGCGGGCTTAGGGGCACGTGATACCTTACGCCTTGAAGCCGGTATGAACCTATATGGACAAGATATGGATGAAAGCATTTCTCCCCTTGCCGCGAATATGGGCTGGACGATCGCTTGGAAACCTGAAGATCGTCAATTTATTGGCCGTGAAGCATTGGAAAAATTACGCGAACAAGGTACTGAAAAACTTGTCGGTATTGTGATGCGTGAAAAAGGTATACTGCGTGCGGGGCAAGTTGTCCGCTTTACTGATGAACTTGGGAAACTACAAGAAGGGGTGATAACCAGTGGCTCTTTCTCGCCAACCCTTGGCTTTAGTATTGCGTTAGCGCGTGTCCCGAACGGAATTCAAGGCAAAGCAATTGTTGAAATCAGACAAAGAGAGATGCCAGTTGAAGTCGTTAAACCGGGCTTTGTCCGTGAAGGAAAATGCTTAGTGTAATTTGGGCGAATCTAATTAATAAATTTAAAAATTGAGAGGCTAATGATGAGCAATACACCTAAAGAATTAATGTACACCCGTGAACATGAGTGGCTGCGCGATGAAGGTAATGGTGAGTTTACGGTTGGTATCACCGAACATGCACAAGAAACGTTAGGTGACATGGTGTTTGTTGATTTACCCGAAGTAGGTACTGTGGTAAGTGCAGGTGATGACGTTGCAGTCGTCGAGTCAGTTAAAGCGGCATCCGATATTTACGCTCCTCTGAGTGGCGAAATTGTGGCGGTTAATGGCGAACTGAATGATGCGCCAGAACTTGTGAACGAACAGCCATACCAAGAAGGCTGGATTTTCCGCATTAAAGCATCCGATACCGCAGAGCTGGCGGATTTAATTGATGCGGCGGGTTATACCTCTATGATCGAAGCCGAAGAATAAAATCCTAGTCATATTTCTTCTTGTGGCGGCGTTGGCTTCGCTCATTCGCCCTAGTCACATACTGATGTATGCTCCTAGGGTCTTATTCGTTTGCCGCCTAGCCACAAGATGAACTATTTATAGGATTTATTAATACGCTTGTTTTATGGGTGGATGCACTCAACAACTCGGGTCACATACTTGTGTATGTCCCCCAAGATTGTCTACGTTTGCCGCCTAGCCACAACGCAACCTATTTAGAATAAACACTTTTTAGTGATAGCCATAAGATGAGCTATTTAGAGGATTGATAAAATATAATTAGTAAGAAACAAGAAACAAGAAACAAGAAACAAGCAGCAATATCATTGATTTTAAGCGTTATCTCGCAAGTTCCGTAATAACCGCCCTACAACTTATGCATAGCAGACAAAGGATGGGAACACAGATATGTCGATGTCACTGAGTCAATTAGAAAACCGTTCAGAATTCATTTCGCGCCACATTGGTTCATCAGAACAACAATTAAAAACCATGTTAGACACCGTGGGTGCAACGTCATTAGATGCTTTGATGGACAAAATTGTCCCTAAAGCCATTTTGCTTGCAGAGCCACCAAGAGTGGGTGGGGGAGCAACTGAGCAAGAAGCCTTAGCTGAATTAAAAGCGATAGCGTCACTCAATAAGCGCTACAAAAGCTACATTGGTATGGGGTATGCGCCTGCAGTGCTTCCACCGGTTATTTTGCGTAATTTATTAGAAAACCCGGGTTGGTATACCGCTTATACGCCATACCAACCGGAGGTGTCACAAGGTCGTTTAGAATCATTATTGAATTTTCAACAGGTAACTATCGACCTTACTGGTTTAGACCTTGCCTCTGCGTCGTTATTAGATGAAGCCACTGCTGCGGCTGAAGCTATGGCAATGGCAAAACGGATCAGCAAACTGAAAGATGCGGAACGCTTTTTTGTAGCAGATGATGTTCATCCGCAAACGCTAGATGTCGTTCGCACGCGTGCGGGTACTTTTGGTTTTGAAGTGATTGTGGATAGCGCAGAGAAAGCATTGGAACACGAAGGTGTTTTTGGTGTGTTACTTCAGCAGGTTGGCTCGACAGGTAATGTCCATGACTACAGCGCGCTCTTTGCTCAGCTAAAAGAGCGTAAAATTGTCAGCTGTGTTGCTGCAGATATGATGGCACTAGTATTACTGACCGCACCGGGTAAGCAAGGGGCGGATATTGTCTTCGGTTCAGCGCAACGTTTTGGTGTTCCCATGGGTTATGGTGGACCTCATGCGGCATTTTTTGCGTGTCGTGACGAATTTAAACGGGCAATGCCGGGACGTATTATCGGTGTGTCTCGTGATGCGGCAGGTAATACTGCACTACGTATGGCGATGCAAACCCGTGAGCAGCATATTCGCCGTGAAAAAGCGAACTCGAATATTTGTACATCCCAAGTGCTGTTAGCCAATATTGCAGCCATGTATGCGGTTTATCATGGACCAAAAGGGCTGAAAATAATTGCAGAGCGCATTCATCGCTTTAGCTCTATTTTTGCCAAGGCATTAGCAGATGCAGGTTTCGTATCACGCCATAAAACTTGGTTTGATACACTTTGCATTGAAGTCGCAGACAAAACAGCAGTGCTAGCGCGTGCTGAAAAAGCCAAAGTGAATTTACGCACTGACATTCGTGGTGCAGTCGGTGTGACTTTTAGTGAAATCACGACCCGCCAAGATTTAAATGAATTGTTTGCAGTGATCACCGGTGTCGAAACTAAGCTGGATTTTGAAAAACTAGATCAGTCAGTTTCCGCGACAGAACAAGCAATTCCAAACACGATGAGACGTGATGATGAAATTTTAGTACATCCCAACTTTCATCGTTACCACAGTGAAACCGAAATGATGCGCTACATGCATAGCTTAGAGCGTAAAGATTTAGCATTAAACCAAGCTATGATCCCACTCGGTTCTTGTACCATGAAGCTTAATGCGGCTGCGGAAATGATCCCAATTACCTGGCCTGAATTTGGCGAGCTACATCCGTTTTGTCCACCTGAGCAGGCGCAAGGTTATCATCAAATGATAGAACAGCTTTCTCATTGGTTAGTACAATTGACCGGTTATGATGCGGTTTGTATGCAACCTAACTCAGGGGCTCAAGGTGAATATGCAGGTTTATTAGCTATTCGTCGTTACCATGAAAGTCGCAATGAAGGGGAGAGAAATATTTGTTTGATCCCAGCTTCTGCTCACGGTACTAATCCAGCTTCTGCGCATATGGCAGGTATGGAAGTGGTGGTAGTGCGTTGTGATGATGAAGGTAATATCGACTTAACTGATTTACGTGAAAAAGCCCAGCAACATAGCGAAGCTCTTTCTTGTGTGATGGTAACTTACCCATCAACCCACGGGGTATATGAAGAAAGTATTCGTGAAGTGTGTGAAATTATTCACCAATATGGCGGCCAAGTATACCTTGATGGCGCAAATATGAATGCTCAGGTTGGGTTAACAACTCCAGGCTTTATTGGTGCGGATGTTTCTCACCTAAATTTACATAAAACATTCTGTATTCCTCATGGCGGTGGTGGCCCAGGTATGGGGCCTATTGGTGTGAAAAAGCACTTAGCACCGTTCGTACCGGGGCATTCTGTGGTTGAGCAAGAAATGTTAACTGACCAAGGTGCGGTATCAGCCGCCCCATTTGGTAGTGCATCAATTTTGCCAATTAGCTGGATGTATATTCGTATGATGGGCTCTTATGGCTTACGTAAAGCCAGCCAAGTTGCCATTTTAAATGCTAACTATATTGCTAAGCGTCTTTCTGGTCGTTATGACATTTTATATACAGGGCAAGAAGGCTATGTGGCTCATGAGTGTATTGTCGATTTACGTCCGATTAAAAAAGACACGGGTATCAGTGAACTGGATATTGCTAAGCGTTTGATTGATTATGGTTTCCATGCACCAACCATGTCTTTCCCTGTGGCGGGAACATTAATGATTGAGCCGACAGAGTCTGAAAGTATTACGGAAATTGATCGGTTCATTGATGCTATGTTAGCTATCCGTGATGAAATTGACCAAGTAGTGAAAGGCCAATGGACGTTAGAAGATAACCCATTAGTGAATTCGCCTCATGTGCAAACAGAGTTAGCAGGGGAGTGGCCTCATAGTTATAGCCGTGAGCTTGCCGTATTCCCTACTGAACAAACGAAAGCGAATAAATATTGGCCTGCGGTAAAACGCCTTGATGATGTGTATGGGGACCGTCACCTACACTGTTCGTGCGTACCGATTGAAGATTATATGTAGGAATAAATCACACCTTTCATTAAATAGTGTGAATTAAATATGTTTTAGGCTTGATTTCGATAGTTTACTGAAATCAAGCCTTTATTTATGGATATTTCTAACCTAAATATTGTGAAATCCCCGTATAATTTTTACCTTGGTATAGCTTTTCCACTTCACCTGTTTCCATAACGACTTGGTAAACCCCCCCATTAAGGTCGGCGACATACATCAGTTTTGCTGATTTATCATATGTCAGCCCAATTGCTTCTTTAAAACCACGGCTTATTACCTTGTAATGGCTTAATCCATCAGCAGTAATATTGGCACAATTTAAGCTATTACCATCGGGCTCAGCGCCTCTATCTGTCCAATATAAAATATGGGTCTCTTCATCAAGCAATAAATCAATAGGTTCGGGTAGGTCTTGAAGGAGCAATTGAATATCGTTTCGTTGATTGGCTGATTGTTGGGTTTTAGGCGTTAATGGCACCCTAAAGATACGACCTAAATTACCTTTAGGGGTTCCTTTTTGAGTCCAGTAGAGCCAATTATTTGCGACATCAACAGTAATGCCAACACATTGGTCTAAGATATCTACTTTATTGTGTTTATCTCGGGGTCTTGCTACATGGACGAATAAATTAGAACCATCGATATTACACGATGAAACCATACCTCCTTCACGGTCACACCAATATAATCGTTGATTCACTAAATCAAGATGTAATTGTTTTGGCGTTCTTATTTTTCCATTGCCTAATAGCATTTTTCTGCCAGTGCCATCAAAATTCATCACATTGATGGAACCATCGTCAGCCTCATAATCATCCCCCATATTGCTCCAATAAATTAATCGATTAGCAGGGTCAATAGCAATGCCGTCAGGGGTTCCACCGAGTTCTTCGATAATTGGGATTGTTTGACGAGTTGATTTATTGAATTGAACTATAGCGGGTGAATGGACATCTAGTAGTAAAAGGTAAGGATTTGAATATTCATTGAATTTTTGCATTTTAAACCTCACAGGCAAATGTTCAATGATAAAGATAGGAGTGATATTAATAATTAGCAAGTTATTAATATTGGTATTTCTATATAAGTCGAGATTAATAATTATTAAAAAATATAAAGTGGTTTATTATTTAAATTAAAATAATGAATTAGTGAAAGGTATATCTTACTATGGGCAATACATATTAGATTAGATGAGTGTAAAACGTTAAATGAAGCGGCTTTTCAGCCGCTTTGGGCGACAATTACAGCAACCAGCCTTTTTGCTGAGCTAGCTCCAATTGTAATTTAAGTTGTTGATAAAATTCAGGTAGGATCTGTTGAATATAATCACATTTACTGAGAACTTGTTCCAGACGAATGTGGTTTTCGACCCAGCTTTGCCCTTGATTGTGCAGGTTCATCAGCATTGGCATTGCTCGGTCAATGGCATTCGCATACACAGATTCCGGGGTTTCTAATGCATCATATTCATTCCATAAAGCTAGCAATGTTTCATTTTGCGGGCTAGGCAGTAAGTTAAAAATACGCTTAGCCGCTTTAACTTCTTCTTCATGAATAGCATCACGAGCGGCATTATCAAATACCAATACATCACCTGCGTCAATTTCAACAATGTCATGCACAAGGGCAAGTTTTATCGCATGTTCGATATTAACGCCTTGTACATAGGGTGCAAAACTCATGGCTGCAACCGCAAATTGCCAACTGTGTTCTGCTGTATTTTCTTGGCGTTCACGGTTCAATAACTTATTTTTACGATAAACACTTTTGAGTTTATCTAATTCCATCAAAAATTGGACGACTTCGGTAAAAGCCCCAAAATTAACCACCTCTACGGGCTTGCTACCTAATGCAGATGACATAAAAACTCCAATTAATTCTCTTCTAATGAATAAGGTAATGGTGCGATAGTTAGATGACTTTGCTCATCACCCATAACGCGGAAAACGCTATCGGCTTCCATATCGTTATTCATAATGACTTGTACATAGATTTCGCCACTACCTAAGCGAATTGCCGCTAGCACGGTTCCTGTACGGCGCCATTTATCACCAAGCTGCCATTCCACACCTTCACCAATAGCAGGAATGGTAGTGCCTGTGCCTTTTAAGGTATACATCGCACGTTTATTTGCACCGCGGAATTTTGCACGGGCAACCATTTCTTGACCGGTATAACAGCCTTTTTTAAAGCTAATACCATGAGGTAGGGCTTGTAAATTGGTTGCTTGAGGTAAATGTTGAGCACTGTTTTGTTGATCGATAACTGCAAACCCAGCTTCGATATCAAGGGCTAGCCATTGTTCATCATTGACCTGAATAGCACTCAAGGTTTGAGCCATTTTTTGTGCCGTTTCTTCGCTTGTGATCACCAGAAAACGCTCTGTGGGTAATGCAAAATGCAATATGGTAGAAGCGCCGTCAGTAACCACTTGGTTTTGGTCGTCTGGTAATGTAGTAAAGAGTGTTGCCAGCGCTTCTCTAGCGCCTTTACCCGCGACCCCGATTAATTTTAGGTCCGGCTTCTTTTCAAAAGTGACTTTCGAGAAAACAGCATATTTTTTCAGTTCAGCGAGCTGTGAATCGGCAACGCTAGTTCTTAATAGATAGGAATAGCCATCTAAGTGATGGAATAAGCGGAGGTCACTCCACATCTTACCTTTGGGATCACAGTGTGCTGTTAATGCGTGTGATTGTGTGAGTGTGGCAATATCCGCGGTCACTTGACCTTGCAGGTATTTTTCTGCGTCGGCGCCGTGAAGGTGAATAAGTTCCCAGTTTTCCAGTGAAATCAAAACGAGTGGTAAAGACTGAGATCCGAGAGGAAATTGCTGTGTACTATCAATGTGGTTAGTCATGATTTCACCTATTGTTCTTTGATAGATAAGGGTGCCTAATGGTAAAATAGCTAGATAACATTGCAAGTAGTTATTATGATGAACCTGTATTATCTAATAGTTTTTCATCAGCTGTTTGTAGAAAAACGGTATTTTACTACTAAAATTACAACTATGTAGTCTATAACATGTTTTCTTGGCGGATAATCTGTTAGAGTATGGAAAATAATCAATCTAATCAGTTAACTGCAAAAAAGGCCGTAGTAGAATGGATATTGAGAATAAAGCGCGAATTCATTGGGCATGCCGCCGTGGTATGCGTGAATTAGATATTTCAATCATGCCGTTTTTTGAGTATGAATATGATAACCTGACAACCCAAGATAAGCAGGTATTTGTTCGATTATTAGAATGTGCGGACCCTGACTTATTCAACTGGTTAATGAATCATGGCCGCCCAGATGATGACGAACTTTTTCGTATGATTAAACTGATTCAGGAAAAAAATAAAAATCGTGGTCCTGTGGAAATCTAATCTCTCCATCTCATGGAAAACTCAATTGTTCTCAACCTGTGTTCATGGGGTCATTGGGATGTTTTTGCTTCTGACTCCATGGTCTCCTGGTAACTCAATGATATGGCTGCCGCTACTAGTGGTTGTCGTTGCAAGTTGGGCAAAGAGTCAGAAAAATATCAGTAAAATAAAAGGGGTTGCTGTACTGGTTAATGGCAATAAGCTTCAGTGGAAGAAAAACGAGTGGCGAATACTGAAAGCACCTTGGCTTACTCGTTACGGTATATTGCTGACATTAGAAGCGTTACAAGGCAAACCGCAAAAGATCCATTTATGGGTAGCTAAAGACGCACTTTCGGAGGAAAATTGGCGTAATTTAAACCAGTTATTGCTGCAATACCCTGATATCTAGGCAACCAAGATCAACCGAATTGGTGGCCTAAATACCGCTAGGTGCCGCTCACTTTGGGTTATCGATGAGCAAGCAAACATCAGTTTGTATTATAATAGAGCTTCAATTTCCTGAAAAATCTGTACACACCATTGTGCGATGCGTTCATCGGTTTGTTCAAACTGGTGAACTTCATCTAATGCAAGCCCCACAAACATATCACCGGTTTCATTGAGTGGTTTAGGGCTATCAAAGGTATAGCCTTCGGTCGGCCAGAAGCCAACGAATTTAGCACCAGTTGGTTTTAGTTGATGGTAGAGCATGCCAAGGGCATCAAGAAACCACTCGCCATAATCTATTTGGTCACCAAGACCATACATCGCAATGATTTTATTTGCGAGGTTAAGATTGGGAAGCGCTTCCCAAATTTCAAGCCAATCTTCTTGTATTTCACCAAAATCCCACGTAGGTATTCCCAAAATAAGAACATCATACTGTTCCATTTCTGCCGGCGGTGTATCGTTAACGTTATGCAGTGTGACGAAATCATCGCCGAGAATATCACGTATTTTTTCTGCAACCATTTCGGTATAACAGGTACTAGAACCGTAAAAAAGACCTATTTTCATATATATTATTACTATGTCCAGCTATGGTTTTCATCACAAGAGATGTATTGTAACAGAAGCCGGCACATTCAGGCATAATAGAATCGTGTGGTATTATCGAAAGGAAGTAGATCTGTCGTGGAAACAAAACAACTTAATCCATTAATTGAACAATTTCTTGATACAATCTGGCTTGAACAAGATCTTGCTGAAAATACATTAGCTTCTTATCGTAATGATCTTCAATTATTGGATAAATGGCTTGATGCTCACCAGTTGCATTTAGAAAATGTTCAATCCATTGACTTACAATCTTTTTTTGCTGAACGCATTGATTGTGGATATAAAGCAACCAGTTCAGCACGTTTATTAAGTGCGATGCGTCGGTTATTTCAATATTTGTATCGGGAAAAAATTCGCCTGGATGACCCCTCCGCGGTCATTGCTGCACCCAAAATTCCGCAGCGTTTACCCAAAGATTTAAGTGAAAAACAAGTTGAAGATTTATTAAACGCCCCTGCTACCGAAGATGCTTTAGAGCTACGTGATAAAGCCATGTTAGAAGTGTTATATGCCTGTGGTTTGCGTGTATCTGAATTAATCGGTTTAACGTTCTCAGATATAAGTTTGCGGCAGGGAGTTATTCGTGTTGTCGGTAAAGGCGATAAAGAAAGATTGATTCCCTTGGGGGAAGAGGCAATATATTGGCTAGAGAAATACATTGATGAAGGTCGCCCTGATTTATTAAATGGCAAAACGAGCGATATTCTATTCCCAAGTAAACGTGGCACGAAAATGACTCGGCAAACGTTTTGGCACCGAATAAAATATTATGCCGTACTTGCTCATATTGACAGTGAGCTACTCTCACCGCATGTTCTAAGACACGCTTTTGCCACCCATTTACTCAACCATGGGGCCGATTTACGCGTGGTACAAATGTTGTTAGGTCATAGCGATCTATCAACCACACAAATTTATACTCATGTTGCGACTGAGCGGTTACGAGTATTGCATGAGCAGCATCATCCAAGGGGGTGATGCATGATTAAAGGACTATCTATGAAACGCAAATTGTTATTATTGGCTGCCGCATGTATTGCGTCGTTTACTTCCACAGTCTATGGGGCAACGGAAGAAAAAGTTATCCGTGATACATTGGAAAAATACAATATGGTTGTTGAGGTGATTAAACCTTCACCCATTGTTGGGCTGAATGTGGTTGAAACATCAACCGGCGTTGTATACATCACAGATGACGGCAAGTATTTATTGCAAGGGCCAATTTATGATATGAGCGGTAAAAACCCGGTTAATATCAGTAACCAGCCGTTATTGAAAAAAGTAGAGGCGCTAAAAGATGAAATGATTATCTTTAAAGCTCCCCAAGAAAAGTATGTTGTGACCGTTTTTACCGATATTAGCTGTGGTTATTGTAAGAAATTACATGAGTCTGTTGATGAATTAAACCGCCAAGGTGTCACAGTGCGTTATCTGGCTTATCCACGCCAAGGCGCAGATAGTGACGTAGGGAAAAAAATGGCGTCTATCTGGTGTAATGGCCTACAACAAAAGGCACTAACTCAAGCGTTTAAAGGTGAGGACGTTGCGATCATTGATGACTGCAAAATTGACCTAAGTAAGCATATGAGTGTGGGTAATTTATTCAAAGTGACGGGAACCCCAGCAATCATCCTACCTGATGGGCAAATGCTACCTGGTTATATGAAACCGGATGCCCTTGTTCAATTACTCAACCAAAAATAGTTAATTATTGTGAATGTAGAAACGCTCTTACAACAAAGACAGCAACAAAGCTCTACGGCTCAACTTCCTGGCTTGCCTGAACTTTTACAACGGATTTACCAACATCGAGGCATCACGGACATAACTCAGTTAGAGCGTAAAGCGGCTAATTTATTGGATTATCGGTCATTATCGGGTGTTGATAAGGCATTACCACTACTTTATCGCGCACTAATTGAGCATGAAGCTATTACTATTGTTGGTGATTTTGATGCCGACGGAGCAACAAGTACGGCATTAGCTATTCGAGCTTTAAAATCAATGGGATATAGAAATATCAACTATATCGTTCCGAACCGTTTTGAAAATGGCTATGGTTTAACGCCATTGGTTGTTGAAGAAGCCCGTAAACGTGGAACAAATCTCATTATAACGGTTGATAATGGCATTTCATCTCATGAAGGGGTTGGTGCCGCTAATCATTATGGAATGAATGTAATTATTACCGACCACCATCTGCCGGGGGGAACGTTGCCTGCTGCGGATGCGATAATCAACCCGAACTTAAATGAATGTTGCTTTGCATCTAAATCATTAGCGGGGGTAGGTGTCACATTTTATTTAATGTCAGCCTTACGTGCGTATTTACGTCAGCAAGGATGGTTTGCGAAACAAGGGCTTGCAGAGCCTAATTTAGCCGAATACCTTGATTTGGTTGCATTGGGAACCGTTGCCGATGTGGTGCCTCTTGATACCAATAACCGTATTTTAGTTCACCAAGGGCTAAATCGTGTTAGAGCAGGGCGTTGTTGCGCGGGAATTAAAGCCCTCGTTGAGGTTTCCAACCGCGATTTATCTAGGTTAGTGGCAAATGATTTTGGTTTTGCTCTTGGTCCTAGATTAAACGCGGCAGGTCGATTAGATGATATGTCAGTGAGTATTGAATTATTACTGACAGACGATATGGCATATGCAAGGGAACTGGCGAATGAGTTAGATGGGTTAAATCAAACTCGTCGTGAGATTGAAGCGGGTATGCAACAAGAAGCACTCGTGCTTTTTAATCAATTCGAATACGGTGAAAACCAGTTACCGAATGGCTTAGCCATATATCATCCTGAATGGCATCAAGGTGTTGTCGGTATACTCGCTTCAAGGATCAAAGAACAATATCATCGTCCGGTTATCGCATTTGCCCCTGCTGGTGATGGTTTATTAAAAGGTTCTGGCCGCTCTATTCAAGGTGTTCATATGCGGGATGCACTAGAACGATTAAATACGTTACAACCCGGTATCATGCAAAAATTTGGTGGGCATGCAATGGCTGCAGGTTTAACTTTACATGTTGATCAATTTGACGCCTTTAAACATCATTTCGAATTATTGATGGGTGAATTAGTTCAACCTGAGCAATTAGCTGGGGTGATCTGGAGTGATGGTGAACTTTCTCGCCATGAGTTTTGTTTAGAAACGGCTGAACTTATTCGAGAAAGTGGCCCGTGGGGGCAAGCATTTCCAGAACCTATTTTTGATGGCGAGTTTCAATTATTGCAGCAAAGGCTTGTTGGTGAACGTCATCTGAAACTGATGCTAGAGCCTGTGAATGGTGGGCCAATGTTAGATGCAATCATGTTTAATATTGATGTCCGTAGATGGCCAGACAACAGTATCAAAAAAGCTAAAATAGCCTTTAAATTAGACGTAAACGAATATCGTGGCCAAAGAAACGTACAATTAATGATTGAGCATATTTGGCCGGATTAAGCTGGTAATAAACAAGCGGAATAACCAGTAAATAGCGTTTGATGGCGCTATAAACATGAGATAAATTCCGCTATACTAAGCGGTTTGTGAATAAAAAATTATTTTTGACTAACCATAAGATATTGAAAAATGACGTTTGAAATAAACCCAGTAAAAAGTAAGATTCAGGACCTGTCTGAACGGACAGTGGTTCTGAGGGGGTATCTTTGACTATGATGCCAAGAAAGAACGCTTAGAAGAAGTCAACGCTGAGCTTGAACAGCCAGATGTCTGGAATGAACCCGAGAGAGCACAAGCCCTTGGTAAAGAACGCTCATCGCTTGAGGCAATTGTTGAAACGATTGACCAGATGATGCAAGGCCTTGAAGATGTTGAAGGTTTATTAGAGCTAGCGGTTGAAGCTGATGATGAAGACACATTTAATGAAGCAGAAGCTGAATTAGAGCAATTACAAAGCAAATTAGAGCAACTTGAATTTCGTCGTATGTTCTCAGGCGAATACGATAGTGCAGACTGCTACATTGACTTACAAGCGGGTTCTGGCGGTACTGAAGCTCAAGATTGGGCAAGCATGTTATTACGTATGTACTTGCGTTGGGCCGAGTCAAAGGGCTTTAAAACCGAGATTATCGAAGAGTCTGATGGTGATGTTGCTGGGCTAAAGTCAGCAACGGTCAAAATTATTGGTGACTATGCCTACGGATGGTTAAGAACGGAAACGGGTGTTCACCGTTTGGTTCGTAAGAGCCCGTTTGACTCGGGTGGGCGTCGCCATACTTCTTTTAGTTCTGCGTTTATTTATCCTGAAGTTGATGATGATATTGATATCGAAATCAATCCAGCAGATTTGCGTATCGATGTGTACCGTGCATCTGGTGCTGGTGGGCAGCACGTAAACAAAACGGAATCAGCGGTACGTATCACACATATTCCAACCAATATTGTGACGCAATGCCAGAATGACCGTTCGCAGCATAAAAATAAAGACCAAGCTATGCGCCAGTTAAAAGCGAAGCTATACGAACTGGAAATGCAAAAGAAAAATGCAGATAAGCAAGCGATGGAAGAGAACAAGTCTGATATTGGCTGGGGAAGCCAGATTCGTTCTTATGTCCTTGATGATGCAAGAATTAAAGATTTACGTACTGGTGTGGAAACGCGTAACACGCAAGCCGTACTGGATGGTGATTTGGATAAATTCATTGAAGCTAGTTTAAAAGCTGGCCTGTGAGGGAAAAATGTCTCAGGAACAACAAGGTGTTGAACAAGCACCTGATTTGAATAACGAACTTAAAGCCCGTAAAGAAAAATTAGCGGCACTGCGTGAAAAGGGTATTCCATTTCCAAATGATTTTCGTCGTGAAGATATTTCCGACAAAATTCATGCTCAATATGATGATAAAACATCCGAAGAGCTTGAAGACTTAAATATCGAAGTATCGATTGCTGGCCGTATGATGACGCGTCGTATCATGGGTAAAGCGTCATTTGCCACGTTACAGGACGTTGGCGGACGCATTCAAATTTATGTGTCGCGTGATGACTTGGCAGAAGGCATCTATAACGAACAGTTTAAAAAATGGGATTTAGGCGATATCTTAGGTGCTAAAGGCCGTTTGTTTAAAACCAAAACTGGCGAGTTAACTGTTCATTGTCATGAAGTTCGTTTATTAACCAAGGCATTGCGTCCATTACCTGACAAATTCCACGGTCTATCAGATCAAGAAACACGTTACCGTCAGCGTTACCTTGATTTAATTGCGAATGATGAATCTCGTCATACTTTTATTGTTCGCTCGAAGATCCTCGCTGAAGTACGTAACTTTATGGTTAGCTACGGTTTTATGGAAGTGGAAACACCGATGATGCAAGTCATTCCAGGAGGTGCTTCTGCACGTCCATTTGTGACTCACCATAATGCATTAGATATCGATATGTATTTGCGTATTGCGCCTGAATTATACCTCAAGCGCTTAGTTGTGGGTGGTTTTGAACGAGTATTTGAAATTAACCGTAACTTCCGTAATGAAGGGCTATCTCCACGTCATAACCCAGAGTTCACTATGATGGAACTCTATATGGCTTATGCGGATTACCGTGACTTAATCGCGTTGACAGAAGATTTATTCCGTACACTGACACAAAAAGTATTAGGTAATACCGTAGTTCAGTATGGCGAGCAAGAGTTTGATTTTGGTAAACCTTTTGCCAAACTCACCATGAAAGAAGCGATTTGCAAATATCGCCCAGAAACCAATGTTGCTGATTTGGATGATATGGATAAAGCAGTGGCGATTGCTCAGTCTATCGGTATTAAGATTGAAAAGAGCTGGGGCTTAGGCCGTATTCAGTGTGAAATTTTTGAAGAAGTTGCAGAAAGCCACTTGATTCAGCCAACATTTATTACTGAGTATCCAGCTGAAGTTTCACCATTAGCACGCCGTAACGATGACAACCCATTCATTACTGACCGTTTTGAATTCTTCATTGGTGGCCGTGAAATTGGTAACGGCTTTTCGGAATTAAATGATGCAGAAGACCAAGCTGAGCGTTTTGCTGAGCAAGTTCGTCAAAAAGACGAAGGTGATGACGAGGCAATGTTCTATGATGAAGACTATGTTACTGCATTAGAACATGGTTTACCGCCAACGGCCGGTTTAGGTATTGGTATTGACCGTATGGTGATGTTATTCACTAATAGCCATACTATTCGTGATGTTATTTTATTCCCCGCTTTACGTCCTAGCAAAGCTTAAATGCATTATGCCCGGTTAATTCCGGGCATATATTTATAAGCTATCAATATTACTCTTCACATGTTTTATTCAAGTGGTCATTTTAGTTAAAAAATAAAACACCATTTACTAGACGTTAAATGAGTAATGTAAAATAAAATCACTGAAAAGTGTTTTTTTAGTGATTATGACTATGTAATCACTATGTTTTAATTAAAAATAAATTTGAGTTACGAATCGTATCAATTTAATATAAGTAATTCTGACAGATAACTGCTATGCTTTATTACGTAGTTGAATGTCTATAAATACGTTTTTTGATAAAAAATTGATTCTATTTATAATTTTTAATTACTGTTAACCTGTAGAATTGAATTAAGCAGGTTACCCATATTTGGTGTGATGGCGATTATTTTCATGTCATAGGCTTAAATGTGTCAGCAGCTTGATAAATGAAATAGGATTTTTTGTTAGCTAGCATTTTATTTGTTAACAATTGTTACAGGTGACAGAACTAAAATAAGAGTTTACTTGAAAGGTATTGAATTGCTAGTAAGGTTTACCAAGTAACCTAATCGTTATCTGACATAAAATAATAAAAAATTCCGAAAAAGGTGTTAATTTACTCCTTTATTGGACGACTAGTGAGAATTAGCTCATAAAATTAATGAAAATATAGCAATAAAATAATTTTAAAACTAAAGTTAAGTTAATCATAAATTTATGAGATGACTCTATTTCTACGTTCGGACTTATAGAAAATAGCTAATTTTTAGCTTACACTAGGTTTTTTGGACATCATTATAATAGCGAAGAAAAGTGCTGGTAAGGTAACCATATGTTTTTAAAAAATAAATTTCATGTTGCATCTTTGCTTATAGCAGGTACAGCTCTTCTTTCAGGTTGTACATTTGGCTCAGACACATACAATACAGCAACACCGAATACCCCAAGTAAACAGACAGTCAATGCAAGTACCGCTCAGCCAGTAACACAACCAACTGCGGATACGAATTCAGGCCAGACTGATAACACATACCCTGAATCTCAAAAAGTTTTAAATAGTGCCATTAGTCGTACACCAATAGCATCAACAAGCTATGGTGAAAATGGTGCTGATCAGCAATCATTTGCCCATTTAAATACGTGTGTTAAAGAATTAAACGCGCTCAAAACACTCTCACCTAAAGATTACAATCGCTTAGTAGGTTCATTTAAAGAAGTTAGCGAAATCAACCGTCTATATCGACAAGTTGAAAGTACTGCTAGCCCAGACACAATTGAATTATTACAAATGGCGATCGAATCCAAAACTAAAGTGTTGTGCGCAAAAGTTCGTTATAACTCAGTATTGTCTACCGAATCAACATTGAAGAAAATTAGTGGATTATGAGAATAAACCTTAGGCTTTGTGTGTCACTGGCACTTGTTACGACTTTTTTTAGTCATGCTCCAAAAGCAGAGCGCTTTAACAATATAATTGATGATTTTGATACTTACCTTCAAATGGAAAAAGAAGGCAAAGTGCAAGAACAAAAGCAGCAATTGCCAGTTAATACACAAAACCAAGGTTATGATATCTTTTCTTCGCTATCTACTGTTCCTGCGCCAAAAGAGAAACAAAAATCTGCGGCAGCTAAAGCTAATAAAGGAACTAAAAGCAAAGCAACAGGGAAGAATAAATCTGCGGCTACATCAACAAAGAAAACAGATGTAGTGAAAGCAGATCCTACTGAGCCAGAAAAAACGACGTTTCCTGAGGTGTGTGCGGTGACGACAGAAAATGGCGTAGCCCCTATTTTATTGTCGTCTTACCCTTATTTTTTTCAAAGCAATCAATGGGATCCTGCTTATCTAGCAAAAGATTTCGCAAAGTATCAATTAGTTCTTGACCCTCTCGGCTTATATGCGTCTAAATTTGCTAAGCCAAATGGTATTAATGCCTCTGCTTATCTTGAGCAGTTAGCGCAATTAATTGAACGTCAGCAATTAACTCATTTATATAAGTTTGGTATTGCTCAAGGAGTAGGCCAACTTATTACCTATAATCATTTACTCAATGATGAACAACTTGTTTCTGAACTCATTAATCATAATAAGAGTATTGCGCAATTAACGCATACAATTACCGAAAAGCAATTTGAGATTGATAAATTAAATGATGAGGTTCTGAAGAATAAAGAGCAAATAGCTCAATTACAGGCGATTGTAGATTCATCAGATGACCAGTCTTTAGTTGACACATTAAAGGCTAAATTGGTGGATGCACAAAAAACAATTGAGCAAAAGCAAAATAGCCTTGAGCAATTGAGCCAAGAAAATCAACAAACCCAAGAAACAATTGCTCAGCTTGAAAAACAATTAAATGAAAGTGTTGTTGAACAAGCTCAACTTAAACAGCAATTAGCAGAGAAAGAACAGCAATTTGCCTCAGCGAATTTGAAAATTGAACAACTGACAGCTGATATTGCAAAATTAGAGTCAGAGGCTAAAAATCAACTACAACTCGTGGGTAACACTGATGAACAGATAAAATCAGTGACAGCTGAGCTTTTACAGCAAAAAGAGTTGTTAAAACAAAAAGAAAATGAACTAGCAACGGCTAAAAGTGAAAAAGATGGCGTTCAATCTTCTTTAGTTGCTCAGCAAGAAAAAAGTAAATCACTCGAGTCTCAAAACCAGCAATTACAAGCCCAGTTGGTTGAAAAAGAACAATTAGCGGAAAAAATTCAAGCTTCCTTGGCGGAAAAAACTGAACAAGCAGAACAAAAAGTTGCATTAGAAAATGCATTAAAAGCGGCTCAGGAGCAGCTTAATTCATATCAAAGCACGCAGAATACGTTAGCAAAACAGTTGGCTCAAAGTGAAAAACAACAGGAAGACTTGCAGGCAAAACTC